>JACQUI010000039.1 GCA_016210395.1 Chloroflexota bacterium
CGGGTCCCGCACGTCGCAGATGATGCTCATGGTGGGTATGTCGTACACTGGGTCCACCACAGCCGTCGTGGAGTCGGGCACCAGCAGCATGTCGCTTTCCTGGATCGCCTGAAAGCCACGGATGCTGGAGCCATCGAATCCCGTCCCCTTCTCGAACAGCTCCATGTTCAACTCGCCCAGCGGGATAGCCACGTGCTGCATAGTGCCGGGGAGGTCAATGAACTTCAGGTCAATGATCTGGATGCCCCTGTCCTTGGCCAACTGGAGCACCTGGGCCGGTGTCAGGTTCTTGCCTGCCATAGCGAAGGCTCCTTTCCTTTGTGTGGTCTGTCACAAACTAAGCAAGTGTGAGGCAAACGACCCATCGGGTCAAGAGCACCGCAGGGATGCCCGTTCACCTTCCAGCGTCTTTGGGGCGCGTTGAGCAGGGGACGTGGCCGCCTGCCGGACCCCACTACTCACGGTCACTGCATTCTCGTTTCTGGGCGTTACCTTCATGTTGCCCATTTGTTACATCTTTGTTAAAACTCACCGCCGGTCCACCCCGTTTGCACCCTTTGCCCGTCTGCCCGTTTGCCCGCATGTCCGTATGCTCGTTTGCCTCCTACGCCGCCACCAGCGGGATCACCATCTCCTGTGGCGAAAGGCCCGAGTGCTGCGACGCCTCCTGCATCACACGCCCGTTGCCTCCCGCGCCGCGATACTCGATGGCGTCCGCGCCAGAGGAGATTGCGACCATGTCGCCGACACGCCCCCGGGCGCTTTCCGATAGCGGGTCGGGGCCGAACAGCCGCAGCTCTTCCGCCTCTTCCGTCGTGATCACGAGAAAGCGGTTGCCGAAGCGACGGTAGAAATAGTCCCGGATCCTTCCACGCGCGCCGGGCTTGCAGTGCAGGTACAGCACCCGCGCATCCCCAGAGGGCGGGTGCCACAGTAACCCCAGCAAAGGATCGTAGAAGCGTATCTCATGGCGACACCCCTCGCCTGAGTCCAGAAACCCGTGGTCCGCCGTCAGGAGTAGCCTGGCTTTGCCCGCCAGTCCATCCGCCAGGCGCTCCATCTCCCTGTCCAAGTCGGTCAAAGCCGCACTCAGCTCCGGCCGGGTCAGCCCATAGGTATGGGCGGTCTCGTCTATCCTGCTGGTGTACAGATAGGTAAACGTAGGCGCCTCGGCGCACCGCACCCGCTCCACCGCGATGTTTACCGCTTCGGATAGGCTGCGATAGCCTATTATCCTGCGGCCTCCAGTGAAGTAGCACGTGTAGGGGCTCTCAGCGATCCGCTCAGGGAACAGGGCCAGGGTGTCGCGCTGGAACCCGGCAAAGGTCGAACGGGCCGGGAACGCCTGCTCCGTGGAGACCTTCAAGTCCGAGAGCGAACGGCGGTCCGACCGAGACGTGTATTGCAGGATGGTCGCAGCGCCTCCAATCTCGGGCAGATGCGTCCACCAGCCGACCACCCCATGCTGGCCCGGCCAGCGCGCCGTGGCCAGAGACGTCAGCGCCACTGCCGTGGCTGAGGGGAATACCGTGCGCATCGAGGCGGCCAACCGCTGCCGGAGAAAGGCGTTCTCCGGCAAACCGTTCAGGATGTTCATGCCCAGGCCATCGGCCAGCACGACGACCAAGTGCCGGCACGCTCCGATCATCTCCGCTGCCTTGGCGGCCCAGGGCGTATGGGGCAGGCCATCGGCCCCCGCCCAGCCCGCTATTGCGCGGGCCAGGTCAACCAGGTTCAGAGCATCCGAAGTTGGCGGCAATAACGTGCCCTGGTCAAAGGCAGCCCGCAGGTCGCTTACATCACCCATAGGCTCTCTGGCGTGTCATAGCTGCTTCTCGCATCCGCTAGATGCGCGCTCGAACAACGTTGCCCTATGGTATCATGAACTTCCAGTGGGAGCAGACGGCCGCGCAACCCATCTTGCGCGTGAGATCGGGCACACAGCGTAGCACCATGCCCGCCGCTGCGTGAGCCGCAGGAAACCCACGCTGCCGCACCGGCCATGCGGTGTCCTTCCACCACTGATGACTCCCCCTAGGTGTGGAGCGACTCGTGACCCTCCCCGATGAACAGCTCACCCTGGAGTCTGTAGCCGGCCAGCTCGGCAGGGCCTATGAGTCGTTTGACGCTGCCGTCCGCCTCCGCCACCTGGCTCTGCTCCTGTCCGTGCAACAGCCGCACGATGCAGCAGTAGAGGCCGTCCAGGAAGGGCCCGATCAGTGGGCTGTCGTCATCTGCGCCTGGGACTGCATCGGCGCGCTTTCGGTGATTGCCGGGCTGTTCGCGGCCAACCACATCAATATCGAGAGCGTTGACGTCTACACCATACGGATGCCCCAGGCGGCGCCGCCCGCCTTGCCACCCAGGCCCTACGCCGGCAGCCGCGCCCCCTCTCCTATCCGTCCGGGGTCCTCCCGGTCAGGCCCATCCCCTGCAAGTCCTTCCCTGCCCCGCGTCAAGCTCCTGGACGTCTTCCACGTCCACAGCCAGGCGGCGCTTGCCCCCTCCTTCTGGGAGCAGTTCCGGCAAGAGCTGGGACAGCACATGGGCCTGATGGTGAGCGGCCAGCGTGAAAAAGCGCGGGAGGCCGTCATAGACCGCTTCAGCCAGGTGGTAGGCGCAGGACAAGCAATCGAGCGCCAGCTCTATCCGGTAGCAGTGGAGCTAAGCAACGACCAGTCGGAGGCGTGGACCCGCCTGATTATCAGCTCCGCCGATACCCTCGGCTTCCTCTTCGCCTTTTCCAACGCCCTGGCCATGCTTGAGGTCAACATCGAGCGCGCAGAGGTGCGCACGAAGGATGGGCAAGTCCATGACACCTTCTGGCTCACCGACGCCTCAGGTCACAAGATTACCTCGCCTGAGCGCCTCCACGAGCTGCGCGTGGCAGCGGCCCTCATCATACAGTTCACCTACTTGCTGCCAAACTCGCCCAATCCCGCCCAAGCCCTGCGCCAGTTCAACGCCCTCGCCCTCCAGATGCTGGCAAACCCCGGCTGGACACAGGAGCTGCGAGACATGGAATCGGCGCGCGTCCTGGAGGTCCTGGCGGGGATGATGGGCGTGAGCCAGTTCCTCTGGGAAGACTTCCTGCGCATGCAGCACGAAAACCTGTTCCCCGTGCTGCTTGACGCCCCTGCCCTCAGCGCGCGCAAGAGCATCGCCCAACTCCGCGAAGGTCTGCGCCAGGCCACAGAGGCTGCGCCCAGCCACGAGGCGCGTGCGCGCGAGCTCAACCGCTTCAAAGACCGCGAGATGTTCCGCATAGACCTGCGCCACATCACCAGGCGCATCGGCTTCCGGGAGTTTGCTGAAGAGCTGTCGGACCTCGCGGAAGTTGTGGTGGAGCAGGCCACAGCCCTGAGCCACGCCCGGCTGCAAGAGCGACACGGCCGGCCTGCACTGCCTGATGGGTCGTCATGTCCCTGGGCCGCGTGCGCCCTGGGAAAGCTCGGCGGCCGCGAGCTTGGCTTCGGCTCGGACATCGAGATGCTGTTCGTCTACCAGGAGGAAAGCCTGACGCGAGGCCCGGAGGTCATTCGCAACTCCACCTACTTCAACGACTTCGTTCGCGCCTTTCTCTCGGCGCTCGAAACCCGCCGCGAGGGGATCTTTGAGATAGACCTGCGTCTCCGGCCCTACGGCAACAAGGGCGCGCTCGCCTCATCCCTGGAGGCGTTCCGCAGCTACTACTCGCGCGAGGGATCTGCCCGCCAGTTCGAGCGCATGGCGCTGGTCCGCCTGCGCCCGGTGGCAGGGGACCCAGCCCTGGGGTCCGCGGTCGTCGCGGCGCGCGACGCCTTCGTCTACTCCGGCGCCCCGCCGGACATTGACGACATCCTGCACCTCCGGTAACGCCAGTCTACGGAGTTGGTCCCCACTGGGGAGACCAGCGCCAAGTACAGCCCGGGCGGACTGGTAGACGTGGAGTACTACGTGCAAGCCTGGCAGATCGCCGTTGGACACAAAGACCCTCAGGTGCGCGCGCCAAACATCCTGGATGCCATTGATTGCCTGGCGCGAGGACAGCACATCCCAGAGCGCCACGCCGCAGAGTTGCGTGATGTGTACGGCTTCCTCCGCCGCCTCATAGATGCCCTGCGCGCCGTGCGAGGCCACGCCAAGGACCTGACCATCCCGCCCACGGAGTCGCAGGAGTTCGCCTATCTCGCCCAGCGGCTCCAGTACGCCTCTCCCACCGTTCTCCGCGATGCCATCACCCAGCGCATGGGGTACGCGCGCGGGCTGTGGGAAAGAGGCGTAGGGTGACCCTGAGCAAACTGATTGGCCTGCCGGTTAGCCCACGCCCTTCTTTTCCCTTGCCTCCAGCCACCGCCTCAGTGATTCCTGGCTTTCCATGGACTGATACCCGGCCAGCAACCCTTCTACACTGATGTCCTCGTCCAGGTCTTCCCAGTGAATGCCTTCTCCCCTGGCAATGAACCTCCAGTTGGCCCGCTCCGCAGGAGTGCCATAGACAAGCCTGGGGAACCAGACCAAGGGCACGGTAAGCGTTCGCCCGTCCCGCAGGTCCACTTTGAGATGGTCTTCGGTCACCTCAACGTTCTGCGCGTCAGGCACTTCGATTCGTACGGTGGAAATAGCCATTCCATGCCTCCAGCAAAACAGAGCGATGCTCTTCCACGATTCTTCGGACGCGCCGAAGCTCTGCGCCATTGAACCCGCTATTATAGGCGAGCATCACGGGGCTTAGCCAAAACTTGGCTCGCTTGTCTTCCCGTTCAATGGGTATGTGGGCGGGCTCGGGACCATCACTTGCAAAGAAGTATAGTCGGTAGCCCTGAACGCGCAACACGGTGGGCACGGCGCTCTGCTTACCTTCGCTCGCTCTCAGGATTTGGGGCGAGGCGAGAACCGGCAGCCATTGCCTGCTTAGGTCTGAACGTATTTAGCCCCTCCAGAAAGCCCCTGAGGTTGCGCCGCGTCTCCTCTAGGTGGTCGCCGCCGAACTTCTCCAGGAAGCACTTGGCCAAGACGGTCGCCATCACCGCCTCGCCTATCACGCACGCAGGCGGGACCTGGCAGATGTCGCTCCGTTCGTAGTGGGCCTGCACCACGTCCCCCGTGTCCAGGTCCACAGACGGCAACGGCTTGCTGAGCGTGGAGATGGGCTTCAGGGCCATGCGCGCCACCACAGGCTCCCCGTTGCTCATGCCTCCCTCTATCCCGCCGGCCCGGTTGGTGACGTGATGAAAAGGCCGGGCATCTCCCGTCCACGGCTCGATGATATCGTGCACCTGTGAACCAAGAAGCTCCGTGTTGGCAAAGCCCGTGCCGATCTCCACGCCTTTCACCGCCTGGATGCTCATCATCCCCTGCGCGATCAGACCATCCAGCTTCAGGTCCCACTGGGTATGGCTGCCCAGCCCCACGGGCACTCCCGTAGCAATGACCTCGAAGACGCCGCCCGCGGTGTTGCCGTTGTCGCGGCACCAGTCTACGTGCGCCATCATCGCCTTGGCCGCTTCCGGGTCGGCGCAGCGCACCGGGGACTGCTCCACGGCCTCCCAGTCAATCTGGTCAGGGACCTTCGCTTTGATGGTGGCGATGGTGAGCACGTGGCTATGAATCTCAATCCCGAACTCTTCCAGGAAGCGGCGCGCAACCGCGCCGGCAGCTACCCGCGCAGCGGTCTCCCTGGCGCTGGACCGCTCGAGAATCGGGCGGACGTCATGCTGGCTGTACTTGAACACGCCGGGGAAGTCGGCGTGGCCCGGTCGCAAGCGGGTGACGCGCCGGGTCTTGGCCTCGTCATCCACGGGGGCCACAGACATGGCCTCCGTCCAGTTGACGAAGTCCTTGTTCTCCACCCACATGGAGATGGGGCTGCCCATGGTGAGGCCGTGGCGCACGCCGGAAAGGATCTCGGCGCGGTCCACCTCCAACTGCTGGCGCGGCCCGCGGCCGTATCCTTGCTGGCGGCGGCGCATGTGCTTTTCGATGTACTCCTCGCTGATCGGCACGCCTGCGGGGATGCCCTCCACAATGGCAACGCCCCCCTTGCCGTGAGACTCCCCCGCAGTAAAATAGCGAAACATGCGGCCCTCCAAAACTTCCGTGCTGGCGCATCCTATAGTACCATACGCCAGAATATCCGCTGAGATACGCGTGTCCGCTCGCACTTCAATGGGGTAGACGGCTCCGAGTGACTACGGTATGCTCTGCGTGAATCAGCGTATGGAGATGTCTAGACATGACGAGGGCCTTCCTCTTGGTTGCCTGCGCGGCCGTTGCTGCGCTCACCCTGGCCGGTTGCTCCACCACACCTGCCCAGGGGAACCCCAGCCTGCCGCCTGGCTTTCAAGAGGCCAAAGCCCCTGACGCCGGCTTCTCAGGCTACCTCTACGCCAGTCAGGGGTCACCTGTTTCGCTCCCCACCAAGTGGTTCGTAGACCTGTCTGGGGCCACAAGCACCCTGCCCTTCGCCGCCGCCGGCGACTCCTTTGAGGTGGCCCAATTGTCGGTAGGCGCTGGGCCGGACATAGACTCCTTCGGCGGCAACATCGTCTTCGAGAGCGAGACCGAGGCCGGCATCGCAACCAGTGCGTTGTCCACACAGCACCAGGTGATGGTCTGGCAAGATGGGAAAGACGTGGGCCTCGTGCACGGGACCGGCGACTGGGCTGCCGCCGCTAAAGGCATCCTGCAAGCGGACGGACAGGCCACATTCGCAGAGGCCTACCCCGAGGCATGGGACATGCTCCGCATGTTGCCCCAGGCACCTCCAGACCCGCCGGTGGCGGCAGGGTTCGCAAAGATAGAAGGCGGCATTCTTGAGCAGGCGTCTAGCCGCATCCAGGTTGGCATGGAAGGCGTGACCCAGGCCCTGGGCCTGCTCCAGGTCTCCCAGGTGTCCTTCATTGTCTACTCCGCAGGCAACCTGAGCGTGAAGGACACGATCGGGCCGGAGTACCTGAAGGAGCGTGGGATCAGCGCCGCAGCAGCCATGCACTCAGGCTACCCCGATGTCCTCCTGGGGACATTCCTGGACGCCTTTGCAAGCCAGGCGGGGTTGGAAAAAGGGAACCAGATTGCCGGTCAGGACGTGCTCACGCGGGACGTGGGCGCGGCTTACATCATCGTCAAGCCCGTGGGCAACACCGTGTTCCTCACCGTATCCCCCGACCGGACAAAGGCAGAGGCGCTCATGACTGCCATTCTGGAGCAGCAGGCAAAGGGGAAGGGCTAGAAGTCAGCAATAGAATATGCCAGAACCTTCTTTCCTCCGCCTCGCCCCCGGCGATACAGGAGCAGCTCCTCTATTGCATTCTTTACCCTATTGCCAATTTCATCCAAGAACATGTTTTCCTCCGCTTTGGGCACATCTCCAAACAAAAGATGGTATATCATGCTGTCGATGATGAATGCCTGATAATCATACAATGTTACTGCATAAGCAAAAACAGCCTTCGCTCCGCTCCGTCTCATCAACTGGTCAATTGTCTCCTGATCCTTGCCCACACTGCAACAGGAGAATATCAATATCGGCACATTCAGGTCTTTGAAAACTGAAACATCACTTCCGCTTAGAATTAGCGATTCTCCGTTGCTGAAACGAATGCTCGTATCCTTACTTGTCTTGTTCCCATGACCAACGAAATGAACCATGTAGTAGGCGTTTCGCCTTGCTAATTCCAGGAAGAATAGAAAATCTGCGCGAGAATGGACCTCCTTAGTGGACACTTCCAGTCCCCGATGCGCATAGGCTGTTCCAAGGATTCGCATAAACTCCTTCTGTGACCGCAGAGACGTAGGATCAGCGTCCAATTGTGTCTCAAGTACGAGCACTCTTTTTTCTGTACTCACATGTTCCTCCAGAAAGTAGGATTATTGGCCGCGCAACGCCTTCCGCGCCGCCTCAAACATCACGCCCACAGGGGCCTCAACCCCCGTCCACAGGCGGAACGCCTCGGCCCCCTGGTAGATGAGCATGGGCAGGCCGCCCAGCGTCCGCGCCCCGGCCTTCCGCGCAGCCGCCAAAAGAGGCGTCGCCTCCGGGTTGTAGACGATATCATAGACCAGCGCTCCCCCAGGGATGAGCGAAGCCTCCAGCGGCGTCTCCCCAGCCGCGGCCGAACCCGCCATGCCCAGCGTCGTGGTGTTGACGATCAGGTCCCACGGCCCGTCCGTAGCCAGTGCGCCATGGTCCAATGGCAGCGCCCGCGAAGACGCCCCTTCCGGCAGCGACGCCACCAGCTCCCGGGCGCGCTCCACCGTGCGGTTGGCGATGGCCAGCCAAGCGACGCCGGCATCGGCAAGGCCGAATGCAGCGGCCTTGGCTGCCCCGCCTGCGCCCAGGAGCAGCACGCGCTTGCCCCGGGGATCAAAACCGGCGTCCTCCCGCAGGGCGCGCATGAAACCCGCCACGTCTGTGTTGTGGCCCTCCAGCGCGCCGTTCCTGTTCACAATGGTGTTCACCGCGCCAATGCGCCGCGCCATGTCCGCGAGCCTATCGAGGTGGGAAAGCACCGCCTCTTTGTGGGGGACGGTGACGTTTGCCCCAAGCACATCCGGCTCGCGCAGAGAGCGCACCCGTTGGGGGACCTGATCGGGAGGCGTTGGCCAGGCTTCGTAGCGGGCGTCAATCCCGGCGTGGTCCAGCGCCGCCTGCTGGAACACGGGCGAAAGCGAGTGCCCCAGGGGGTAGCCGATGATGCCAAGCAGCTTCGTCATGCCTGCCGCTCAGCCCTCGCCCCGATCGGCGTCGGCAAGCCCGGTCCGGATGGCGTATGCCGCCGCCTGGCTGCGGTTCTTCAGGTGCAGCTTCTCCAGGATGTTCTTCAGGTGCGTCTTGACGGTGTTGACTGAAACATAAAGGGCGTCGGCAACCTCCTTGTTGGAAAGCCCTCTGGCTACGCACTGCAGCACTTCCCGCTCGCGGGCGCTGAGAGCATCGCCGGCTTCCAGCAGCTCCCTCGCCTCTTCTGCCGCCTCCTCCCGGGCCTCTGCGCCGCCGCGAAACTCCAGCAGCAGTTTGCTTGCCATTAAGGGGGCGATAATGGCTTCGCCCTTTGCCACGACCTCCACCGCCTGCACCAGATCCTCGGGCTGGAAGTTCTTCAGCACATAGCCCCGTGCCCCTGCCTTGATGGCGCTGAAGAGGTCGGCTTCACGCTCGGATACCGTGAGCATGAGGACCTTGGCCGAAGGGAGCGCCTGCTGGAGGCGTTGGGTTGCTTCCACGCCGGTGCAGCGCGGCATGTGGAGGTCCATGACGATGACGTCAGGCTTGAGCTGCAGCGCCTTCTCCACCGCCTCCAGGCCGTCGGCGGCCTGGCCCACGACGTCGAAGGTCTTGGATGCGCCCAGCACCGCGGCGACGCCGCTGCGAAACAACGCGTGGTCATCCGCCAGCAGCACTCGAATGGGGCTCATGCCGCGTCCTTCCCTTCCAGCGGCAACACCGCCTTCACGACCGTTCCCTGGCCGGGAGCCGACTGAATGGAGATCTCTCCTCCCAGGCCCTCCGCGCGCTCCCGCATGACCTCTATTCCGTGATGGCCCCGGGGCGGCTGGCTGGATACGTCCATCCCTGTCCCGTTGTCCCGTATCACCACTTCAAGAGCGTCAGGAAGCCTGCTCAGCGCCACCTCCACGTTGGTGGCGCACGCGTGCTTCCGCACGTTGCTCAGCGCCTCCTGGACAATGCGCAGGGCCTGAAGCTCCGTCGTCTGCGTCACCAGCGCGCCGGCTGGATACCCGCGAAACTCCACCGCGATGCCCGTCCTCTCTGAGAAGTCCTTCAGGTAGTCCCGTATGCTCTCTACCAATGAGAACCGGTCCGCGGTGAACGTGAGGGAGTCTATGGACTCGCGGATGTCAGTATACGCCTCCTCCGTGGCCTTCTTCACGTCATCCAGCTCCGCCAGAATCCGGGCTGGGTCGCTGCCGGGCTGGGACAGGGAAGCGCGTATCAGGCCGGCCTTCAGGTTGAGATACCCCAGCGACTGGGCGATCCCATCGTGGATCTCCCGCCTGAGACGCCGGCGCTCCTCAATAATGCTGGAGCGCTCGATCCTCTGGCGCAGGCTCAGGTTTGCGCGATACGTCATTGTCGCAGCCAGCAGGCTCGCCACAGAGTAGGCCGCGAACAGGCTCAGCCGGTTGCCATCCAGGACCCAGACGAAGGAGTCCGTCACCTGGCTCAGCGCGACGTGGCCGAGGCCAAGGTCCGCTATGAAGACCACCGCAATCACCAGCGCGACACGCTCGTTGTAGAAAGAGGCGGCAATGATAATAGGTGTGAAGGTGTACAGGAGCAGTCCGCTGTCCAGGCCGCCTGTCGTCATTACCGACGCAAGGGCGGCAAGGACGTCCACCACCAACACCGCATAGCTGCGAAGGTTCCACAGGCTCTCCCGGGTCGGGAAAGCCACCTTGAACGCGGTGTACAGGCCAATGATCGCAAGAGCCGCCAGCGGGCCGACCTGTGGTTCCTCGCCCCTCCCCAGAGGCAGCGCGATCATGAGGACCGCGCCGACCGCGAAGGCAAGATACCTGTAGAAAGCGATGAACTGGTACGCCGACCGCCGGTACTGGGCGGCTGATGGTCCTTTAACCTTGGTGTCCATGCCTTTTGCATCTGCCACTGGCTGGGACCCGCCCTCTTGAGTGTCAGCGGATACGGTGTTAAACGTAGTCTAGCCTACGCATATTATACGAGCAATACGCACCACTCAAGCCTGCAGGGTCTTTCAGTTCTTCCATGCCAAGAGCAGGCTCCCGTTCGTGGTGAGCTTGTCGAACCACGACGGCGCCCTTCGACAAGCTCAGGGCGAACGGAAATTCTACCCTTGCGTCCGAACACCGAAAGACCCTGTTCAAACCTGTCCTCCCCTATCGCGTCTTTGCCGGCCTATCAGCCGCTGCCAGCGCCGCGTTCACTACCAACTGGTGCACCGGATAGTCCGGGGGCAAGTCCACGGGCAACCGGGCGGTGAGGCACTTCAGTCCGGCGTCACGCTCCACCGCTTCCATCACGTCCCTATCCGAGGCCAGCGCCCCGGACAGATAAATGGGCGCTTGCTCAGGGATGGGCGCGTCGCGGTTTGTGTCGTTGTGGTAGGTGATCGTACGGTTCAGCTCCTCTGTCAGCCGTGGCGCTGCCGTCTCTGAATTCAACAGCTCATTGCCCAGAAACACGCTGCGCATGACCATCGGCACGCCGTTGACCACAATGGCGATGTCTATGCTGTTGTTCTCCACGTTGGCCAGCACCGCCCTCTCATGGGTGACCAGGCTCGCCAGCGCCTGGGGCTTCAGCACAATCTTCGATGGGCTGAGTCCAGCAAGCCGCAGCGTGTTAATAAACGTCTGGAGCGGTGTTTTCGGCACGCTCAGGGCAAAGTACTGCCGCTGCGCCCCGGAACGGGAGACCTCCTGCCAGAAGAGGTAATGGTCCTCCGGCGTGAAGTTCATCCACCGCCGCGCTTCGCGGTCAATGACCCCCGCCGGGTTCACGCCTTTCGCCTGGGGGACGGCAATCACACGGGACGCGCTTTGAAAGCTGGGGAATGCGGCGGCCACACGCCATGGCCGCAGCCGCGCAAGGAACCCCTTCTGCAACAGGCCCTTGCTGTTCAGCGCATTGCGGACCACCGTAGCCAGCGCCTCAGGGTTGGCCACAAACCCGTTGCGGATGAAGAGGGGGTTGAACGGAAGCACAATCCACGCCACCGCCTTGCCCCCCCTGAATGCCAGCACCCGCAGCGACGTGCCTTCAAGCGAGATGGTCAGGAGATTGCCTGGGCCGCGCCGCACTGCCGGTCTCGCGCCCCGGTCCTCGGGCGCGCGCAGGTCCTCTCCAGACGGGGGTTGCCCCGTAACGCCGCCTTGCTGTGCGGCTGGCAGCGGCGTCTCGGGCAGAGAGGGGCTGCCTCTAAGCTTAGGAAGTCGCAGTTGTCTCAACGGCTGTCCCTTCAGCATCCCTGTACAGGAGCAGTTCCAGGTCCATCACCCACGCGCCGGTCTCCAGACTATAGCCCGACTTCAGCGTGCTGACCACCGGCGAATAGGAAGCGCCGGTGACGGCAGTGATGAAACGGGCCAGGTCCTGCAAGCCGCCGGAGACCGTCAACGCTATGTTCGATACCTCGTAGGCCTGCTCGCCAAGAGTCTTGTCGTACTTTGTCAGCGCCGAGGAGTTGATGGCCACGGAATGCTCATGCGCCCACGTCCAGAGATCGAGCATCACCTGTGCGCCGTCAAAAGCGGGCGGCTTCAAGGAGGCCAGGTCATTCTCCAGGCCCTGCTTCTGCGCCTTGACCTCATCCACTTTGCCGTTGTTCCTTGCGGCGCGCAGATTCGTGTTGGCCCTGGCAACCCTTGTGGAAAGGTCGTCAACGTCCTTGCTTGCCTGCACGTTCTGGTACAGGAAAAGAGCGGCAAGCAGCAACATCCCCGCTGCGGCGGCAATAAGGACCCCGTCCGTGCGCGATGGGCGCCTAAGCTTGAGGAGCAGGGAGTTCATTGGGAACAGCCTCTATGAGCATGGTAAACGATACCTCTGATGACCTTCCTGCCAGCATGCCCAGGATTTCCACCTTCTTGATCCGGGGCGAGGCGGTAAGCTGCGCATGGTAGCGTTCGACGCCCGCCACACCCTTCGTTGAAACGCCCGCAACCGCGAAGCCGCTGTCTATCTTCTCCAGCGAGGTCAACGAAAGCCCGTCGGGCAGGTCGAACACCAAGGGGGACAGAATGGCCGGCCAGTCCAGCCGCTGGGCTTCCACCTGCGCCTCGCCGCTGCGCAGCTTGGTAATGCCTGCCTCCAACTCGCTGATCTCGTCGCGCAGCGCGTTGGCTTCTACCACCAGGGATTCTAGCTGGGCGATGTTGCGGCCGATACGCGCCTGGTCGGCTTCCAAGCGGCGGATATCCTCCTTCGCAGCCGTCGCCGATTGTAGGGCCAAAGAGGCGGCTGCAAGCCCTGCCAGCGCAACAAAGAGCAGCGCAAGCTGCAACGTGGAAAGCAGCCGCTGGCGGTATTCCGCCGGCAGGATATTGATCTGTCCCAACCGGTAGGGCTGCGTGCTCATTTGATGTTGTCAATCAGGCCGTACATAGCCGAAATCATGGCCACCGCAATAAAACCAACGCCGCTTCCCATAAGCAATGTCATGAGAGGCCCAAGCATGCCCGTCATGGTGTTGATGGATACGTCCATCTCCTGCTCAAAAAAACGGGCCACCGTTTCCAGGCTCTTGTCCAGCGTCCCCGACTGCTCTCCCATGGTGATCATTTGTGTGACCAGCGAAGGAAACACCGGGTGCTTCGCCATCGCCACAGAAAGGTCTTCCCCTGTGACGACATCCTGCCTGACCTGCAGGACCGATCTCCTGACCGCCGAGTTCGGGACCATCGCCGCCGTGAGGTCCAGGGACTCCAGGATAGGCAGACCCGCTGACAATAGCGTGGCGAGGGAGCCGGTGACACGGGACGTGTTGCTGTACCTGACCACCTCCCCAAAGACCGGCAGTCTCAGGATGATCTGGTCCCAGCTTCTCTTGCCTCGCTCGCTCCTAAGAAAATAGTACCAGCCTGCTCCTCCCACCAGAAGGAAGCCCAGCCCCATTTTCGCACCGTGGGCCTGGGCAAAGCCGCTGGAGTTGATGAGGATGCGGGTGGTGAGCGGGAGCTCGCCGCCAAACTCCTCAAACAGGACGGACATGGCAGGTATGGCGAAGAACAGCATGATGAACGCTGCGCCCAGGGCCACCACTGATACGATGGCTGGGTATGCCAGCGCGCGCTTCACCTTGGAAGCCGCCGCCGCCATCCGCTCCATGTAGTCCGCCGCCTTGTACAACGCCGGTGCAATCTGGCCCGTCTGCTCGCTGGTGGTCACCAGGCGGACGAAGATTGATGGAAAGATGTTCGGGTGCTTCGCAACGGCCTCGGACAAGGATGAGCCGGTCTCGATTTCCACCATGATCTGGCGGAGCGCCCGAAGCAAGAGAGGGCTGCGCACTCTCTGGCTGACGAAGCGGATGGCCGGCAGAAGCGTGATGCCTGCTTCCAGCAGCGTGGCAACGCCGCGGCTGAAGTCCACCAGGTCCCGTGGCTTCGGGCCGAAGAAGGTGGGCAACGCATCGTAGAGAGAGGCGCTGAAGGCCTTGGGCTGCTTCCGCAGGGAAACGACGGTGAGATTGGCGCGCCACAACAGCGCTTCGGCTGCCTGCTCGGTGTCCACCGGCAGTGTGCCCGCGACGCGCTGGCCGTTCTGGTCGTATGCCACGTAGTTGATGGCCATGATAGCTTGGGGCCGACGCCGTTGTCATTCCTGCAAAAAGGCAGGTGTGCAGATGGCCGCGCCCTCGCCGGGGGCTACCAGGGGTGTCCCCTGTAGGGGCGCAAGGCTTGCGCCCCAGGGCGGGCGGGAAATTGACGTCCGCCGGAATCGTCGGGCAAGAGCCGGGCTACGTAATGGTAAACACGCTGCGTATGACCTCCGCCGGCGTCGTGAGTCCCTCTTTTGCCTTCAGCATACCGTCTTTGCGCAAGGTAATCATGCCTTCTTTGATGGCCTGCGCCCGCACCTCGGCCGCAGGGGCCTGCCGGGCGATCAGGCTTCTCACCGCCTCCGTCAAGGGCAGGATTTCAAACACGCCGACGCGCCCCTGAAATCCCGTGTGCGAGCAGAAGTTGCACCCCCTGCCTATGGCAAAGTTCCCCGTGGTCTCCCCCGTCTCCTGCTGGTAGGCAAGGAGCTCGTGGGCAGGCGGCGTATACGGCGTGCGGCAGTAGGAGCACACTCTGCGGATGAGGCGCTGAGCCACGCTTCCTACCACGCCCGAGGTGACCAGGAATGGCTCGATCCCCATGTCAATGATCCGCACAATGGCCGCTGCGGCGTCGTTGGCGTGGATCGTGGTGAGCACCAGGTGGCCGGTCAGGGCCGCCTGGATCGCCGTGTTCGCGGTCTCGGCGTCGCGCACCTCGCCCACCAGGATCACGTCCGGGTCAAGGCGCATGATCGCCCGCAGTCCCACGGCAAACGTGATGTCCGCCTGCCTGTTCACCTGGATCTGGTTGACGCCTTCAAGCTGGTACTCAATGGGGTCTTCAATGGTCATGATGTTGGCCCCCTTGCCTACCAGCTCGCTCAGAGCGCCATACAGCGTCGTAGTCTTGCCGGAGCCTGTGGGGCCGCTGACCATGATCATGCCGAAGGGGGACTTCAGCAGGGTTTCGAACACCTCCAGGGCCTGGGGCTGAAAGCCAAGCTGAGGCAGGCCCACCAGCGATATGCTCTTGTCCAGAATCCGCAGCACCAGCATCTCCCCGTGGTGCGTGTCCGCCGTGGCCACCCGGAAGTTGATGTCCCGGCCATCCAGCTTCATGGTGAACTGCCCGTCCTGAGGACGCCGCCGTTCGGCAATGTTCATGTTCGCCATGACCTTGATGCGCGAGGCAAGGGCGGAATGGACACCAATGGGCAGCGCCACCGCCTGGTGCAGCACGCCGTCTATGCGGTAGAAGACCTTCAGGTCTTCCGCCTGGGGGATGATATGGATGTCCGACGCCCTGTCCTTCACCCCCTGGGCGACGATGGTCTCCACGGCCTGCACCACCGGGGCACGGGCCACCGCCTCCGGCTCCAGTATGCGCTCTTCTACCGCCGCAACCGGCCGCGACGCCTCCTTGAGCTGCGCCGCCACCTTGGTCGTGGACTTGTAGCTGGAGTCAATCAGCTCCTTCAGGCCGCCGCGCAACGGCAGGACTGGCTTGATACGCTTGCCCGTGACATTGGACAGGTTGTCCAGAAGGCCGACGTCCTGGGGGTCTTCAACCGCAACGCGAAGCGAGTCGCCATCCAGCGAGAGCGCCAGGACGGAGTGTTCCTTGGCCACTTGCTCGGGGACCAGGCCGATCGCCTCAGGCTGCACCTTGAACTGGCGCAGGTCAACCACAGGCACATTGAACTGGAAGCTCAGGACAGTCGAGACCGTTTCGGGAGAGATGTACTGCTTCTCAACCAGGACCTCGCTGAGCTTTGCGCCCGTGGCGCGGGCCTCCTCAGTGGCAGCATCCATCTGCTCCTTGGTGAGGAACGCTCCCTCCACCAGAGCTTCAGCCAGCCGCTCCTGGAGACCTAGGGTCCTTGGTCGGCGTGTAGTCATAGAAGAAAAGGGAATCCAGGCAGCCCACTACGTACTGGGCCGTACTTTCGGAGGTCATAATACCTCATTATCAACCCGAATTATAGCACAAGCCCTCTATAGTAGATGCTGCCTCATGGCCTTTCGGTTCCTCCGCACCTATGGAAACAACTTTGTGTAGATGTGAGCGAGGTCACATCGCACTAGTGTATCAATTTACCCTATTTCAGGAAGGTGCAAGGGAACCGCGTTCCCTGCCGGGGGTTGCTGGGGGTGGCCCTGTAGGGCCGCAAGGCTTTGCGCCCTGGTGGGTGGGTGGGAACAGTAGCGCTTGCTAGCGCCAAACTGACATACTACTCACCTCGCCCGCATCTGGTTGGCGTCTTGATGCTCACGCCGAAGGGCGCGGTCATCCGTCCGGACCTTCACCAGCCCTACGCTTGCGTCTGCCGCCATCAAGCCTTAGGATAGTCCTGCCTCGCACTACAGCACAACGCAAACCCATCGAGGAGAGCTTGAATGACCACCCAGACCCAGTTCGGCGCCAGGACTGCCCTCAAGACCCCTGAAGGCAACCTCAGCTACTACCGCCTTGGCCGCCTGCAGGAGCTTGGCGTCGCAAACCTGGACCGCACCCCCTATTGCGTCCGCATCGTCCTGGAGTCCCTCCTGCGCAACATGGACGGCAAGCTGGTCTTTGAAGAGGACGTCCTTGCCGTCGCCAAGTGGGACCCCAAGAACATGCCCAAAAAAGAGGTCCCCTTCATGCCTTCCCGGGTGCTCATGCAGGACCTCACCGGCGTTCCCGCCATCGTTGACCTGGCCAGCATGCGCTCCGCCATGAAACGGCTGGGCGGCGATCCCAAGCGGGTCAACCCCCTGGTGCCCGTTGACCTGGTCATTGACCACTCCGTCCAGGTGGACTACTTCGGCGCCTCCAACGCCTTCGCCCTCAACGTCGCCCGCGAGTACGAGCGCAACACCGAGCGCTACGGCCTCCTTCGCTGGGCGCAGCAGGCTTTCCAGAACACGCGCATCGTGCCCCCGGGCACGGGCATCTGTCACCAGGTCAACCTGGAGTACCTGTCCAGCGTGGTGAGCATCCGCAAGAAGGGGCGCTACAACGTTGCCCTGCCGGACACGCTGGTGGGCATGGACTCGCACACCACCATGGTCAACGGCCTGGGCGTCCTGGGCTGGGGCGTCGGCGGCATCGAGGCCGAGGCCGTCATGGTCGGCCAGCCCTACTACATGCTCATGCCGCCCGTCGTCGGCGTGAAGCTCACGGGCGCGCTGCGCGATGGCGTCACCGCCACCGACCTAGTGCTCACCGTGACCCAACTGCTGCGCAAACACGGCGTCGTCAACAAGTTCGTCGAGTTCTACGGGCCAGGCCTGGCCCGCATGCCCCTGGCCGACCGCGCCACCATCTCCAACATGTCTCCCGAGTACGGCGCAACCTGTGGTCTCTTCCCCGTAGACAATGAGACCCTGAGCTACCTGCGGGGCAGCGGCCGCGACCCGAAGCACATCCGCACCGTAGAAGACTACTGCAAGGCCAACAACCTCTTCTACAGCGCAGGCGCGCCCGAGCCCGACTACAACGAGCGCCTGGAGTTGGACATGTCCACCGTGGAGTCCAGCCTGGCCGGCCCCGCCCGCCCGCAGGACCGCGTCCGCTTGGGCGACATGAAGAGCGCATTTCAGACGGCCCTCGCCAACACCTACAAGAAGCCCGCGCACGTCGTGGCCGCCACGCCTGCGTCTTCCGGTGGCGCGGCCACTGCCGTCGCTGAGCACGTCGGCGCGCCAGTCCGCATCGCCGGCCAGGACGTGGGCATAGACCACGGCGCGGTCGTCATTGCCGCAATCTCTTCCTGCACCAACACCTCCAACCCATCGGTGATGATCGGCGCAGGCATCCTGGCCAAGAACGCCGTAGGGCGCGGCTTGCGTCCCAAGCCCTGGGTCAAGACCAGCATGGCCCCAGGCTCCCAGGTCGTGGACGACTACCTCGCCAACGCCGGCGTCCTGCCCTACCTGGAGGCCCTGGGCTTCCACATCGTCGGGCATGGCTGCACCACCTGTATCGGCAACAGCGGGCCCCTGCCCGAGGCCGTCGGCAACGCCGTCAGCCAGTACGATATCGTCTCCGCAGCCGTCGTCAGCAGCAACCGCAACTTCGAGGCGCGCGTCCATCCACAGGTCAAGGCCAACTATCTGGCCTCGCCCATGCTGGTGGTGGCCTTCGCCATCGCCGGGCGCGTGGACATTGACCTGGAACACGAACCCCTCGGCCAGGACCCCAACGGCCAGCCCGTCTACCTGCGCGACATCTGGCCAAGCCAGGACCAGATCAGCCGCACAGTCACCAGCTCCTTGAACCCGGATATGTTCAAGAAGCGGTACGGAGCAGTCTTTGAGGGCGACGAAAAGTGGCGCAGCATGCCTGTGCCCACGGGCGACCTGTACGTTTGGGACCCCGACTCCACCTATGTCAAAGAGCTGCCGATCTTCAACGACTTCCCGCCGTCGCCCGCGCCGCTGAAGGACATCTCCGGCGCGCGTGTGCTTGCCGCCCTGGGCGACTCTGTGACCACGGACCACATTTCCCCCGCCAGCGATATTGACGCCAACAGCCCCGCCGGGCAGTACCTCCAGGGCCGGGGCATCCAGAAACGCGACTTCAACACCTACGGCGCGCGCCGGGGCCACGACGAGGTGTTGACCCGTGGCACATTTGCCAATATCCGCCTCAAGAACGCCCTGGCGCCGGGCGGCAAGGAGGGCTGGTACACCGTCCACCTGCCGGACAAGAAAGAGACCTCTATCTTTGAGGCTTCCGCCCAATACAAGCGCGATGGCGTGCCCCTGATCATCTTCGGCGGCAAGGAGTACGGCCAGGGCAGCTCCCGCGACTGGGCCGCCAAAGGGCCCGTCCTCTTGGGCGTCAAGGCGGTTATCGTGGAGAGCTTCGAGCGCATTCACCGCACCAACCTCATCGGCATGTGCGTCCTGCACATGACGTTCATGAACGGCCAGAACAGCCAGTCCCTCGGCCTCACCGGCTACGAGACGTATGACATCAAGGGCATCGCCGATGACCTGAAGCCAGGGAAGGTGATGGACGTCACCGCCCGCAAAGAGGACGGCTCCACCGTCGCCTTCAAGGCCCTGGCCCGCCTGGACACGCCCATCGAGGTGGAGTACTACCGCCACGGCGGCGTCCTCCAGTACGTCGTGCGCAACATGCTCAAGGGGAAGTAGCGTGGAAATCGCAGGGGCACGACATGTCGTGCCCCTGCATGGCAACCAACAACAGGGGCGGGCTGCGCCCAGCCCCTGCATTGCGACACGTACGGCCCCCAAGCCAGGAGTTGCGCCCTTCAGGATGCAGTCCCACAAGGAGATGCGCCATGCAAGAGGTCGCTCCCGGCATCCACCAGCTCTTCTATGATCCCGAGCCGCGTTCCGGCTTCGCCGCCGCCAACTCCTACATGCTTGTTGGGCGGGAGGCCACGGCGCTGATCGACACCGGCTGGAACAGGCCGGAGGAGCTCAAGGCCCGGCTGGACTACCTCCAGCGCGCGCCACACACGCCTGTACGGTACATCATCATCACCCACCGGCACGGGGCCAACGTCGGGGGCATAGACGCTATCCAGAAGGCCCACGGGGGCATCGTCGTCAGCACACCCGTGGAAAAGCGGTCCATTGACGACGCCATAGAAGGAAGGGTGGACCTCACCGTCTATGACGGCGAGACCGTGAACCTGGGGGACATGAGCCTGGAGTTCGTTCACGCTTCCGGGCACACGTTCGGGAGCCTGTGCGTGTTCCTCCGTGAGCGGCAAGCCCTCTTCACCGGCGACAACGTCATGGGCGAGGGCACATCCGTTGTCAACCCGGGCCAGGGGGACATCGGCGAGTTCATGGAGACGATGGAGAAACTCCTGCGCTATCGCGCCCGCGTCATTTACCCTGGCCAGGGGCCCGTCGTGACCGACCCCAGGGCAAAGCTGGACGAGCTGATCGCCCATCGTAGGGAGCGAGAGGACCAGATACTGACGCAACTGAAGAGCGGCCCCAAGACGGTGGAAGAGCTGTTCCGGGCCATCTATACGGACCTGGACGAGCGCCGGCACAACATGGCGCGGAACCAGGTGCGGAGCCACCTGGGCAAGCTGCTCCGCGAGGGCCGCGTGGTCGCCCAGGAGAGCGGCGCAACGTACGTCCTGGCCTAGCAGGCCCCAGCGGCCCAAGACAGTAGGAGCAGACCTGTTGCATTGCTCCAGACTTTATGACGGGCATTCGGCGCGTGCCTTGATAGGATGCTTTTGTTCCAATGGTGCACAGAGATTCAGAGGTGCAGCATGGCAGTGAAACGCCAGGTTTCCACGAAACTCACGTTGACCCCTCATCAAACTGAGGCGCTGCAACAAGCTGCCCGTCTCCTTGGCGTGGACGCCAAGCAACTCCTGGACATCCTGATCAGCCAAATTGCCCTGCCTCTGGCGCAAGCCAGGGAAGCTGCCATTCGCGCTTCTTCAGGAGAGGGATACCATGAGGAGGAGGCGATTCCTCCTTATGACTGGCAGCCTGGGGAACTCGAAGAAGGAAAACCCATTCGCTATGTGCCTGGGAAAGGCTTCATGGTGGAAGAGTAGGGTTTCACCACTTCTTGCGCTTGCCGCCCATCAGCTTCACCAGCGCCCGCACCGGCGTAGGCAGGCCCCTGGCCACCACCGCGTCCAGCACCACAACCTTCGCCTTGTCGCCCACCGCCGTAGTCAATCGCGCGGGGTCCCCGCCAGTGGCGAAGCCGTAGTGCATAGGGATGACGTTCGCCGCCCTGACCATGCCCACCGCCTGCGCGGCCTCCGCCTCGTCCATGACGAATACGCCGCCGATGGGCAGCATCGCCACGTCCACCGGCCCAACCTGGGCCATCTCCGGCACGGCATCAGTATCGCCGGCGTGGTACACCGTCGCGCCGCCCAGCTTGAAGCGGAAGCCGACGTTGAACTGCTTCGAGCGCAGGTGCATCCCATTGTAGCCTGGCAAGGCCGTCACCTGGAGGCCGGCCGCTGTTGCCGACTGGCCCTCCCACAACACCGTCGCAGCCACGCCCTTCTTCGCCAATTGTTGGGCCGCAGCGGGGCTGGCGAAGACCGGGGCATCCGGCTTGCGGCATGCGGCCAGGGCTTTCATATCGAAATGGTCCTGGTGTGGATGGGTGATCAGGACCAGGTCGGCCTTGTCATCCCCCACGTGGGCCGGCATGATCCGCACAGGGTCAATCCACACCACAACGCCGTTCGCCTTGACCTTGAAGCTGGACTGGATGTACCGGGTGAACTCCACGCCGGAGACCACGGCTGTCGAGGGCATCGCCTCCTCCTCTTGGTAACAATTTGGTAACAATCGCAGAATAGTTTTCCTGCCCCTGCTACACGGCTGGAGCTATTCTATGGCCTACTGCGTGCAGGTCAAGGGCGGCAGGCGCCTTGCCCGATAAATTGCCTTCATGCAGGGTGCGAGGGAACCGCGTTCCCTGCCGGGGGTTGCTGGGGTGTCCCCCAGCGC
>JACQUI010000044.1 GCA_016210395.1 Chloroflexota bacterium
AGCAGCCGACGCTGCCGTTCATTCAAATGCGGCGCGAGCGCTTCGTACACCTCGGCGCACATGGCTCCTGCATCCATCCGAGAAGCATATTCTCACAAAGGCTGTTTGTCAATGTTATTTCGCGGAGCCTCCTAAGCATGAGGATTCTCAGGCTGAGGCGTTCGACAATACCACAGTACCCATTCCCCCCTGAACCTGTGTCCACCTGAGAAAAGCCGGGGAACTCCAGCTTCTCAGTACCCCTGTTCTGCCTACCTATGCGTATAGGTACAGTCTAGCACAAATGGTCTCCTACGGATGCCTGGCGTCTTTCGTCAGATTCCTGAGATCTCTCTGGCTTCTCGTTGCTCACCACGGCGCGCGCTGTTGCGGATCGCTTTGCTGCGCAGCCTCTGCCGGCGGCCCAGCGGACATAGGCGGTGACGGCGGTGCGCCGCCATCGTGCTTCGGCAGGTAGACCTCCCGCGGCTTGCCCGGCTCGCCGCCGGGGCCAAGGATGCCCTCTTCTTCTAGCTGGTCCATGAGGCGCGCGGCGCGGGGATAGCCGATGCGCAGCCGCCGCTGGAGCAGCGACGTGGAGATGTGGGACTGCCTGCCCGCCAGCTCGATGGCCTTGTCCAGCAGGTCGTCGCCGCCGTGAGAACCGCCGCGCTCGGAACCATCGTTCCTGAAGCCCCTGCCCTCGCCGTCGCCTCGTTCATCTTCGTCGCCCGGCTCCAGCTCCAGGTTGATCGGCGGCAGGGGCGGCCCCATCTGGTTGCGCCAGAAGTCCATGATGCGCCCTATCTCGCGGTCGGAGAGGTACGCGCCCTGGACGCGCTGGGGCTTGGGGGTGTCGGTTGAGAGGAAGAGCATGTCGCCCTTGCCCAGGAGCTTCTCCGCGCCCGCGCCGTCCAGAATGGTGCGGGAGTCCACCTGGGAGACGACGGCGAAGCTGATGCGGCTGGGGAAGTTGGCCTTGATGAGGCCGGTCACCACGTCCACCGAGGGCCGCTGCGTGGCGACGATGAGGTGAATGCCCGTGGCGCGGCCAAGCTGGGCCAACCGGGTGAGGGTCCGCTCCACGTTGTAGGAGTCGGACATCATCAGGTCGGCCAGCTCGTCCACCGCGATGACTAGGTAGGGCATCGGCTCCGGCTGCTCGGGATGGGTGTGGTACGCGTCTATGTTGCGGACGCCCATTGCCTCCATGAGCTTGTAGCGGCGGAACATCTCCTTCAGCATGCCTTTCATCGCGGCCACGGCATCCTCGGAGTCCACGATGACGGGTTTGATCAGGTGAGGCAGGCCGTTGTAGGGGGTGAGCTCCACGCGCTTGGGGTCAATGAGGAGCATCCGCAGCTTCTCCGGCGAGAACTGGCTCACCAGGGAGATGATGATGGTGTTGAGGCAGACGCTCTTGCCGCTACCCGTCGCGCCGGCGATGAGCAGGTGGGGCAGCTTCTTCAGGTTGGTGACGATCGGCTCGCCGCCGGACCCCTGTCCAAGCGCCAGGGCAAGGCCTCCCTTCTTGTTGGTCTCCTTGAGCTGGGGCGACTCCAGCACGCCGCGCAGGGACACGAACACGGGGTTGTGGTTGGGGACCTCGATGCCGACGATGGACTCGCCGGGGACGGGGGCCTGGATGCGCAGGCTTGGGGCCGCCAGGGCAAGCGCCATGTCCTTCTCCCTGGCGACGATGGCGTCCACGCGGACGCGCGTCTGCTCCTTCTTGCGCTTGACGACCGGCCTGCCCTGTGCGTCCCGGACCACGTTGCCCTGCTCGTCGCGCTCCTTGACGTCCTTGACCTTGCGCACCCAGCCGGGCGTCAGGCCGTAGAGGGTGACCGTGGGGCCCGGCTTGATCTGGTTGACCTCCACCTCTATGCCGTGGCTTTGCAGCGTGTCCTCGATCTGCTGAGCGGTTTCGGATATCTCGTCTTTAGTGATGTCCACCTTGGGGCCGTACTCAAGCAAGGGCATGGGAGGGAGCGTCCAGGGGCGGCGCGGGGGCGCGGCAGGTGTGGTTGCAGCCAGACCTGCCTCTTCCAGGGAATCGTCCTCGCCTTCGACCAGGGGCGGGTGATCGCCGTGGGCGGCGTTCAGCACACCCTCCTTGCCGGTCTTAAACGGCAGTCCCAACGCGTCATCTTCTTCGGCGGGCTGCTGCTTCTTGGCGGCCTTCTTGGCGACTATCGCTTTCACCTTCGCCAGCTTGGAGGCGGTCTTGCCGGGGGCAGGGGCATCTTCTCCAGCCTCATCGTAGTCCTGGGCATCCGGCCCAAGCGCCTCCTCGTCAATCTCGCGCCGCCGGGCGATGGCGATGAATAGCTCCCTGGTCTTGCGTCCCGATGCCAGCGCCACGGCCACCGCGCCTCGCCCGCCAAGCCGGAGGAGAGCGAGGAGCAGGCGTCCGAGCAGGATGCCGCCGCGTTTGGCGATGGCGGCTGCCTTTTGTGGCTGCAGGAAGGCGTAAGCAGCACAAGCGAAGAAGCTGGCCCGGACCAGCGCTACGAGGAGTGAGCCGCCCCATAGCGACTGGCCGAAGACTCCGCCCAGCGAGTCCATCGCTGGGACGTCCGTGTCGGCATACATCCCGCCCATCAGGGTCTGGGCGGCCAGGATGAAGAAGAGGGAGGCGACCCACCAGCGCCAGTAGAGCTTCAGCCAGTCGCCTTTGAAGCGGGCGGTGGCAATGAACAGCACGGCCCAGCCGGTCATGGGGAAGAAGCCGTAGCCGACCGCGTGGAGGGTGCGATCCCGCGCCTCCGGGAAGACGACGCTGGCAAGATAGTCCCTGCCGATGGCATAGGCGATGACAAGGATGAGCGCGAGGACGAAGAGCCGGCCGGCGGTGTTGCCGAAGAGCCGGGCCAGGGGAGAGGACGAGTGGCCTTTCCCGCCGGTTGCGCGGCTTTTCTTGATGCTTGCCGTGTGCGCCATAGGCGTCTCCTGGGTAAGGATGGGGCTTGCCTTGGGGCAGTCGCGCCTATTGTACAGCAAAAACTCTGCAAATTGCCAATGTTTCTAAGAGACTGCGAGTGCGGCTCCGCTTTGCTCTACGCAAAAGCGCCTACGCGCCCCTTTCTAGTCAGCTACGGGAAAGCGCATACTGGAATGTGGGGCTGTTGCGAGTGACGTGTGGTTGGCGGCGCAGGGAGATCGGCCATGCGGCGTGCGCCAGCGCCTCTGCTTCAAAGGCGGCGCGGGGCCATAGTGGGTGGGCATCCCCGGACGGGAGGCGTGTCATGCTCAAGAAGCTCTCGATCGCAGTTGTTGCGGTTGTTGTGGCAGCATTCGCCTTGGTCCAGCTTGTGCCCTACGGAAGAGACCACGCAAACCCGCCGGTTGTGGCTGAGCCGGCCTGGGACAGCCCCGAGACCCGCTCCCTTGCCAAGCATGCCTGCTTCGACTGCCACAGCAACGAGACGGTGTGGCCCTGGTACTCCAGCATTGCGCCGATGTCCTGGCTGGCGCAGAGCGACGTTGAGCAGGGCCGCGAAGAGGTGAACTACTCCGAGTGGCAAGCCGGCGGCAAAGGCGGCGAATCGGCCGAGACGGTGCAGGAAGGAGGGATGCCGCCCTGGTTCTACATGGCGCTCCATCCGTCCGCGCGCCTGTCGGCTGCGGAGAAGCAGCGCCTCATCCAGGGGTTGATCGCCACCTTCGGCGCCGGCGAGGGCGAACGGCGATAGGCGGGCTGGATGATTGGCCGCCTCGCTCCAGCATGACAGCGTCGCCCCTTGATGGAAAAGCCACGGTTATTGTCGCAACGACGCCTCGCCGGCGCTCGCTACTCCTGCTATGCTTTCCGCAACAATGAACCAAGGAGACCTCTGTGGCAACCCAGCGGACAGTTCAGCCCATGCAGGCCGAATGGAGCAGGCTCTACTCGCAAGCGTCCCGATTCCGGCAGCTAGCGCCGTGGCAATGGCTCACGGACGACCGCTTCATCGCGGTGGAGGAGCCGGAGACGGGCGATACCGCCTACTGCGTCGTGATGGGAGCGGGCGGCATCGAGTACGGCTTGCTGGCCTATCGCGGCGCCGTGGGCTTCAAAGGCTACCTCCTCGTGGCGAACGAGGCCGTAGACGAGGATGAGTCCATGTTCATTCAGGACTGCCTGTCCCTGTCCTTCGGAGACCGAGAATTGGTGGACAAAGCCGATCGTGCTATACACGCTGCCCTGGGCCTCAAATTCAGAGGCCGCGGCCAGTGGCCGCTCTTCAGAAGCCACCGTGGGGTGTACTTCCCCACACGCCTGGACCAGCAGGAAGCAAAGTTTCTGGCGACATGCCTGGAGCAGGTCTGTGGCTTTGTGGAAGAGGGGCAGTCGGGTCGCCCGTTGCCATCGCCCACCGAGGAGCGCCCGCTGGTGGGAAGGAGGCGTAACAGGGCGGGGACATGGGAGACGACGGTGTTCCCATTGCCGCCGCAGCCTCCCCTCCCCACGCTGGCAATCGAGAGAGGCAGGGTGGACGCGGCGCTGGCAAAGTGCGCAAAGACGCGGCAGACCTGGCAGGCGAGAGTGGAAACGGCAGGAATCATTGACGAAGGCAAGGGAACCCAACCTTTCTTCGCGCGCATCCTGATGTGCGTGGAGGCGAAGAGCGGCTTTATCTTGCCTGGCGACGTACTGGAACCGGAGGAGAGCGTCCAGGAAGGGCTCATGAGTGCAGTGGAGGAATCCGGCGTTATTCCTCACGCGCTGAACGTTACCAGCCCATACCTGCAAGGGGAGCTGGCGCCGCTCGCAGAGGCGCTGGGAATCAAGGTGAGCCAGGTGACCCGCATGAAGAACCTCGATGAGGCCAGCGAGGCTCTGAAGGCGGCTGTCCGCCGGAGCTAGAGCATTTCTGCGAAGGCCCGGCGCCTCTTGCCAGATGAAAAGCCGATCGGCAGTAGAGGACCGCGGGCTGCTGCCGCAGCCCTGTGCGCGAGGGCTGGACGGGTGAGTGATCCTTCGCTGCGGCGATGGCGGAGGAAGGCGAGCGTGGTTTGACCGACTCGCTCAGGATGACAAGGGGGCTACCGCTCCTTTGCTGCTGCCGGCGTATTTGCGTAGGAAATGCTACGGCCAAGCCGCTTCCCCTACCCCCTCAGCGTAGCGCCCGTCTCCCGTTGCAACTCGCGCAGGATGTGCTCCTGCGCGGCGGCGACAGCCTCGGACGTGAGCGTGCCCTTTGCCGACTGGTAGTGGATGCGGTACGCCAGGGAGCGTTTGCCCGCCGGAACGTTGCCGCCGGTGAAGACGTCGAACAGCGCGACGCTCTCCACCAGCGGGTGCCGCCGGATGACGGCCTCTACCTGCGCGGCGGGCACGCCGGCGTCTGCCAGGAGCGCCAGGTCGCGGTACGCGCCGGGGTATTCGGCCAGCGGGGCGAAGGCGCGGGCTGACTGCGGCAGCAGGGGCAGCAAGGCATCCAGGTCCAGCTCAAAGAAGGCGACGGCCCCTTCACCCGCGCCAAAGGTGTCCAGGATTGCGGGGCGAACCTCGCCTATCACGCTGATCCGCGTCCCGCCGACGATTACTGAGGCTGCGCGGCCGGGGAGCAGGAGGGGGTCACCCCCATCCTGGCCTTCCCCCGGCGCGGGGGAAGGAAGAACCGCCCTCCCGCCAATCCCCTCCCCCGCAAGGGGGGAGGGGATTGGCGCGTACTCGGCGGAGAGACGCAGCCCGGTCAGGACAGCCTCCACAACGCCCTTGGCGTCGAAGAAATCGAATGCTGCGCCCCTCTCCTGGCCTTCGCCTTTTGCGGAGGAAGGAAGCGTGGACCAGCCCAGGGGCTGCCGGTTGCCCCACAGGACGCCGGTGGCCATCTCCCGCTCGTCCGGCAGTTCGCCCTCCCGTGGCAGGTAGACGCGGCCCACCTCGAAGAGACGCAGGCCCGCCTCAGCCGGAACGAACCGCTGGTTGGAGGCCAGGGTCTCCAGGATGCCGGCGCGCAGCGTCGTGCGCATGTGCTCGCGGTACTTCAGCGTATCCTGCACCCGGGCAGCGCGGAAGGCCTCCGGCCGAGTGCTCATGGGGTTCTGGAGCCTGAGAGGCCGGCCCACCTTCCCCAGGTCTTGCACGGCCTGCAGCGCCTCGATGCTGGTGACTGCGTAGCTGATGGTCTCCTGCATGCCTGCTTGGGCCAGCAGGTCGCGCACCCGCTCCTTCAGCTCGCGGCGCGGATTGGGCCGGCGCGGCGGGATGTCATGCGCCATAAAGGTCATGGGGATAGAGTCGTAGCCGCGGACCCGCGCGATCTCCTCTACCAGGTCGTCTTCAATGTTGAGATCGCTGCGCCAGTAGGGGACGTGCGCCACCAACGTATCCTCGCCTTTCGGCTCCGAGGTGATGCCCAGCAGGAGGAGGGCGCGGAGGCAGTCGCGCAGGTCATAGTCCACGCCCAGGACTTTGCGGACGCGCGCAAGGGTGAGGACCAGGGGCGCTCTGGCCTTCGTGCCTGGGTACAGGTCAATGATGCCCTTGGCCGCGCGGCCGCCGGCTATAGAGGTGAGAAGCTGGGTTGCCCGCCGCAGGCCAATGGGCGCAAGGCCCGGGTTGAGGCCGCGCTCGAAGCGGGTCGAGGCGTCGGTGCGGTGGCGCAGCGCATTCGCCGTGCGCCGGATGTTGCTGGGGTTGAAGGTGGCCGATTCCAGCAGGATGTTGGTGGTGGCCTCGGTGACCTCCGAGTTCGCTCCGCCCATGACGCCCGCCAGGCCAACGGGGGTGTGGGCATCGGCAATAACAAGCATATCGGTCGTGAGACGCCTCGACTGGCCGTCCAGGGTGACCAGCAGCTCCCCAGGGGCGGCGCGGCGAACGCGGACGGTGTGCTCGGCCAGCCGGTCGTAGTCGAAGGCGTGCAGCGGCTGGCCGTACTCCAGCATGACGTAGTTGGTGATGTCCACCAGGTTGTTGATGGGGCGCTGGCCAGCGCGGCTCAGCCGCTGCTGCATCCACTCCGGCGATGGGCCGATCTTGACACCCAGGATGAGGCTTGCCGTGTAGCGCGGGGCCAGGTCCGGCGCATCAACGTAGACCTTCGCCATGCTCTCGATGGCGGGGCCTTCCTCCCCGTAGGAAACGGTTGGCTCATCCACCATCTGAGTCGCGATGGCCCCCACCTCGCGTGCCACGCCCAGGACGGAGAGCCAGTCGGGACGGTTGGTGGTAGGCTCGGTGTCCAGGACGGCGTCGCCAAGGAGGTCGGCCAGGGGCGCGCCGATGGGCGCGTTCTCGTCCAGGACCAGGATGCCCGTGTGCTCGTCGCTGATACCCAGCTCCCTTGCAGAGCAGATCATGCCTTGGGAGACGACGCCCCGGATGCGGGCGGCCTGCAATCGCTCTCGCTTGCCGGTGTGGGCGTCTATGGGGGTTGCGCCGACCTTTGCGAAGGCGATGCGCTGGCCCGCCGCCACGTTGGGCGCGCCGCAGACGACGGTGAGCTTCTCGCCGCCCAGGTCAACGGTGGCCAGGCGGAGGCGGTCGGCGTTGGGGTGGCGGGCCACCTCCAGGACGTGGCCGACGACGATGTTCTCCCACTCCGCGCCGATGACCTCGACGCCTGTGGTCTCCAGGCCGGCCATGGTCAGGCGGTGGGCCAGCTCCTTAGGCGGCATCTCTATGGGCACGTAGGACTTGAGCCAGGACAGGGGGACTTTCATTTTGGCAGTCTCTTGCGGATGGCTGATGACCGTAGGGGCGCAAGGCCTTGCGCCCCTCCATGCGGCTGGTCACCGTACAAGGTTCGAAGGACATCATAGCGGGAGCGGGCGCGGTTGTCATGCAACGGACGAGGCGGCCAGGGGCCGCCTCGAAACTGGAAGGGGAAGTGTTGCCGGATGACGTGAGGTGGGTGACAGGGGCTAGGCGTGAGCTTGGACTGCTGCCGACTGAGAATCCTGCGTTCAGGCGGCCCGCTGTAGGGGTACGCGGACCTCCGGCCCGCGATACACTTCAAAGGTCATCACGTTGCCGCTCAGGGGACAGACCACTTTGACCGTCGTGCTGCCCGCTCCATTCTGGCTCGCGTGGTCAACCACCGGGCGTAGCGCGTGGGCCGCTGGGCCGCACATTGCCGGGGTGGGCTTGCCATCCTGGAAGGCGTACACCCCGCCAACCTCATATGGTATGCCCCGGGCGCATGAGCCCGTAGCTTCCACCAGCCTCGCCTGGACCTGAGTGGCCGCCACCACTTCCCGTTGCACCCTTCGCTGGCCCTTCCCAATCCACCGTGTGGCCAGCCAGGCTGCGCCGCCAACGGGGAGCGCCAGCACAACGCCGGCCACCACCGCGCCGGCAAGGACGAGGCCGGCCCCCACCATGAGGAAAAGCCATCCCGTGACGGCCAGGAACCCTCCCACCATCCATACGGCTGCCCACCAGCCGTTTTGTCCGGAGATCTCCTGCTTCATAGGCTGCCTCCTACGTCAGCCCCTGCAAAACCCATCCTCTTTATTATAGACCTAATCTCCTATAAGCAGAGGATTGACAGATGCGTGAGTGTTGTTTGCAAGCTACCGAGGGGGACGTAGAGAGAACGACGGACTCACCGTAGGGAGAGGCGATGGACCCTGTGTATACGGATTGCGTCGTATGGGCCTGTGTTATGCTGGAGCAGTCACAGCGGCGCGAGCCACAGCTACAAGCCGCGCCCCTTGAACGTGTCGCGTGGGTGAAGAGAAAGGGACGTCTATGACCACAGCCAACAGCAAAGAGGCGTTGCGGCGGGCAATAGAGCGGGGGCTGGCGGACTACCTGGAGGGCAGGAAGACGCAGCGGGGGATCATCGGCGACATCCAGGCATCCAACCTCCGTGGCAAGGACCTGGCCGCGATTTTCGACGGCGTGAAGGGACGCGGCGATGCCGCCAAATACGACGCAGCCGTCCGCGAGTGCCAGTCAAGAGGATGGCTGTAGGCGGGCGAATCAGACAGTCTCGGGAAGGTCCACGACCATTCGCCGGGCGGCCACGTCCACCGCTTTGACCATGTCGCCCACTGCGGGGATGAGGGTCTCTCGTCCTTCAAGCGTGACCACGTAGACGTCGTTCGCCGGGTAGTCCAGGATCTCGGTGATGACGCCCAGCAGGTTGCCGTGGACGTCCACCACCTGCATGTCCAGTAGCTGGAAGTGATAGTAGGTGTCGGCAGGAGGAGGGGGGCTGTCGGCTTCCGGCACTGTGATCTCAGCGCCACGCAGCCGTTCCGCAGCCTCGCGTGAGTCTATGCCTTCCAGCTTGACGACATGGAGTCGCCCACTGCGCAGGCGCTGGACCTTGTGGAGCGCGCCGTTGACGTAGAGCGATGCGCCGGGGGCGAACCGCTGGGGGACATTCGAAAGGGGGTCAACGCGGACGGAGCCGTCCAGCCCGACCGGGGCGGTGATCGTGCCGACGACGACGAACGACGCAACCTCGCGCCCTGCACGATGCTCCTCCGGCGCGGAACGGCCGTGCGGAGGCAGTGACAATGGGGGCTGCCCCTTGGCGGAGGTCAATGCCTAGACGATCTCCAGGATGGCCCGGGTGCCTTCCTTGACGGCCGCCACGCGGATGAGGACGCGCATGGCCTGGGCGACGCGCCCTTCACGGCCAATGATCTTGCCCTTGTCATCATCAGCGACCTCAAGGCGAAGGATGGTTTTCCCGTCCTCCACAATTTCGGTCACCTTGACCTCTTCAGGCTTGCTGGCCAGGGACTTGGCGATAAACTCAACCAGTTCCCGCACCTTGGGCTACCCCTTCTTTAGGTGTTTCCCGGCTCTTGATGATGCGCTGGACGGACTCAGAGGGCTGCGCGCCCTTCTTCACCCAGTCCTGCAGCTTGGCATCATCCAGGAGGACGGTAGGTGGGTTGGTCATGGGGTCGTAGTGGCCCACCTGGTCCACAAACGAGCCGTTGCGGGGCGTGCGAGAGTCGGCCACCACAATCCTGTAGGCAGGATGCTTCTTGGCCCCAACTCTCCGTAGTCTGATACGCAGCATGAACCCTCTCCGATACTTGTAACAAACCATGATTCTATCTGCTGCACCGCTGTTTTGTCAACGCGCAGCGGCGACGGAACACGCATGGGCCTTTCGGTTCTCGAAGGCCAAGAGCGCACTCTCGTTCGTAGTAGTAAACGAAAGACCCCCGCCCTCTCTCAGGGGCGGGGGTCGGAGTGATCAGATCAGGGGAGCTGGCTTACGCCTTTTTGCCCTCAAGGGCAGGACCGGACACGTGCACCTTGATCTGCTTGGGCCGCTTGGCCTCCACCTTGGGCAGAGACACGGTCAGGACGCCGTGCTCGTAGGTTGACTGCGCCTTGTCGGGATCGGCGGAGTCGGGGAGACGGATGGCGCGGTAGAAGGAGCCGGCCCGGCGCTCCCGCAAGAGGTAGTTGGCATCCTTCTGTTCACGCTCTTCTTTGAGATCGCCTTTGATGGCGAGCACGCCGTCCTCAATGGATACGTCAACGCGCTCTGGAGCTATGCCCGGCAGGGAGGCTTTCACCAGGATGCGGTCCTTCTCTTCGACGACATCCACGGGAAACATCCACGTCCCCGTATCGCCGTCCTGGAAAGGTTCTGCGTCGGCAACGCCGCGCCACAGGCGGTTCATCGTGTCTTCCATACGCCGGAGCTCAGAAATAGGGTCCCAACGCTGCAACATGGTCACGTACCTCCTTTCACTCTGGGGTGCGCCGCCTCGCTGGGCGGCCACCTGACGATGCTTATTGCAGTAACTTAACATGAGCCTATCAAGAGTTATCATTGGTATGGCATCATGTCATATGTTTTTGATTCATGTGGTTAGTTGACGCCAACCTGTGGGATGGGTATACTACCCTTGCAGGTGAGGAACATGGCCCGCGACTACTACATCGTCCTCGGTGTCGGCAGAAACGCCTCGGAAAAAGACATCCGGCAGGCGTACCGCCGGCTTGCGCGCAAGCTCCACCCCGACCTCAACCCCGGCAACAAGCAGGCCGAGACCTCCTTCAAGGAGATCAACCAGGCTTACGAGGTCCTCTCCGACCCTGAGAAGCGCAAGAAGTACGATCAGTTCGGCGAGAACTGGAAGTACGCCGACCAGTTTCAGCAGGCCCAGAACGGCCCGGCCGCCGGCCGCACCTACCGCTGGTCCTCTTCCGGCGGCGCCAGCCCTGCGGAGGGCGTCCCTTTCGACTTCGGACCGGGAGGCTTCGGCTCCATCTTTGAGGAGATGCTGGGCGGCAGGCCCGGCGCTAGAGGACGAAGAGGACGCACCCCCGTCTGGACCGAGCCTGCCGAGGCGCCGGTGGAGATCAGCCTGGAAGAGGCGTACGCGGGGGCCGCGCGCATCGTGCAACTCCCTTCCACCAACGGCGGCCCTGGCCGCCGCCTGGAGGTGCGCGTCCCCCCGGGCGTGGACACTGGCTCACGCGTCCACCTCTCGCTTGACGGCATGGACCTCTACCTGATGGTGACGGTCCGCCCGCACCATCGTTTCACCAGGAAGGGTGCAGACCTCTACGTGGACCTGACCGTACCCCTGGCAGACGCCGTGCTGGGCAGCGAGCAGGTGGTGGAGACGTTGAGCGGCCGCGTGGCCCTGGCCATTCCGCCGGAAAGCCAGAACGGCCAGACCTTCCGCCTGCGCGGGAAGGGCATGCCCGTCGTGGGCAGCCCGGCCCAGAAGGGCGACCTGTTCGTGACCCTGAAGGTCGTTCTGCCGGCAGGGCTTTCCCCGCGCGAGAAGGAGCTGTTCCAGGAGCTGCAGCGTTTGCGGAAGTAGGGGTTGATGGTCACCAAATCCAAATAGGCCGGGAGACCCCGATGAGAGCAGTTGTTTGCACGAAATACGGACCGCCGGATGTCCTTGAGCTGAAAGAGGTGGAACGACCTGTCCCCAAAGACAATGAGGTCCTCATCAAAGTCCACGCGGCGTCGGTAAACGCGGCTGATTGGCATCTGCTGAGAGCCGACCCGTTCGTGGTCCGCCTGATGGTCGGGGGGCTGCTGGCGCCCAAACACAAGGTACTTGGAGCCGACGTAGCCGGTCGGGTGGAAGCGGTTGGGAAGGACGCAAAGCAGTTCAAGCCGCGTGACGAAGTGTTTGGCGACCTGTCCGGGTGCGGTTTTGGCGCGTTTGCCGAGTATGTATGCGCTCCTGAAAGCTTCCTGGCCTTAAAGCCGCCCAGCAGGACATTCGAGGAGGCCGCTGCGGCGCCGCTGGCGGCGGTCACCGCCCTTCAGGGCCTACGCGACAAGGGAAAGATCGAGCATGGGCAGCGCGTGTTGGTCAATGGCGCATCCGGCGGCGTAGGCACCTTTGCAGTGCAGATTGCCAAGGCGTTCGGCGCTGAAGTTACCGCAGTGTGCAGCACAAGGAATGTGGATATGGCGCGCTCGCTTGGGGCGGACCACGTCATTGACTACACCAGGGAGGATTTCACGAGGAACGGGCAGCGGTATGACCTGGTCCTGGCTGCCAACGGATACCATCCGATTCTGGACTACAAGCGAGCGTTGAGTCCCAAGGGAGTCTATGTCATGACGGGTGGGGCCTATCGCCAGATGTTTCAGGCGATGTTTCTGGGGCCGTTGATATCGATGACCGGGAGCAAGAAGCTGGTTTTCACGGCGGCGAAGGCAGACCAGGAGGACCTCGTTTTCGTTGGGTCGCTCCTTGAAACCGGCAAAGTCGCGCCTGTGATAGATAGGCGATACTCGCTTGCCGAAGTGCCTGAGGCAGTCCGATATGTCGAAGAGGGACACGCTCGAGGCAAGGTGGTCATAACCCTGTAGAGTAGCGTTCGCTACGTAGTGCTCCGACTCAGTGGCCACCCTTCATCGCGACCTAGCAGTCCCCTCTCCGCCGCGGAGAGGGGACCACAGGGGAGGGGTCATGGGCGCAGGAAAGGCAACAGATGTCCGACGGTAGAGAAGACCCCATCTTTGTGATCAGCGTCGCGGCGCGTATGGTCGGCGTCCACGCCCAGACCCTGCGCTACTACGAGCGCGCCGGCCTCATCGCGCCCTCCCGCTCGGAAGGCAACCGGCGCTACTACTCGCAAGAGGACATGGAGCGGCTACGGCGCATCAAGAGGCTCATTGACGACATGGGCGTCAACCTCGCCGGCGCGGAGATCGCCTTGCGCCTCATGGACCGCGTCCAGGAGCTGGAGCAAGAGGTGGCCGAGCTCCGCATGGACCTCCAGCGGGCCGCGCGTCGCACGCCGCCGGCGTTGGGGGAAGGGCAGAAGCAGGCGTAGCCAGGGAGTTTCATCCCCGTAGGCAGCGCCGGCGAGACGACAACAAGATACGAGGCGTGTACAAAATTACGAACACCCAGCGCCACGGCAACACAGGGAGAGCAAGAGAGCAAACCGGAGGCATCATCATGGTCTTCAAACCAGAACAGTTCACAGAGCAGGCCCGCGAGGTCATGCAGCGCTCCCAGGATCTGTTGCGGGAGTACCGCCACAGTCAGTGGGATATCCCCCACCTGCTCCTCGCCCTTCTCCAGCTTGAAGAGGGCGTCCCAGTGGAGATCATGGAGTCCCTGGGCGTTAACATTGACAGCATGAAAGCCCGCGTTGAGCAGGCCCTGGAACGGATCCCCAAGCTGGCCCAGGAAAGCTCACAGATGTACCAGACCCCCTGGATAAACCAAGTGCTCAACAACGCCAAGGCCGAGGCGGACCGCCTCCAAGATGAGTACATCAGCACTGAGCACCTGCTCATCGGCTGCGTCATGGCCCGCGACGGCGTCATATCGGAGATATTCAAAGAGTTCGGCGTTGACCAGGAGAAGGTGTACAAGGCGCTGCAGATGGTGCGCGGCACGGCCCGCGTGACAGACCCCCGCGCCGAGAGCAAGTACCGCGCCCTGTCCAAGTACGCCATTGACCTTACGGCCCTGGCCCAGGAGGGCAAGCTGGACCCCGTGGTGGCCCGCGACGAGGAGATTGCCAGGGTCATGCAAACCCTTTCCCGCCGCACCAAGAACAACCCCGTGATTATCGGCGAGGCCGGCGTGGGCAAGACGGCCATCGCCGAGGGCCTGGCCCAGCGCATCGTCGCAGGCGACGTGCCGGACATCCTGAAGAACCGGCGCGTCGTCTCCCTGGACATGGGGGCGCTCATTGCTGGCTCCAAGTTCCGCGGCGAGTTCGAGGAGCGCCTGAAGGCCGTCATGGACGAGGTCAAGCGCGCCAAGGGCGAGGTCATCCTCTTCATAGACGAGATCCACAACGTCGTCGGCGCGGGTGCTGCAGAGGGCGCCATTGACGCCAGCAACCT
>JACQUI010000045.1 GCA_016210395.1 Chloroflexota bacterium
ACGAGGCGCCTGTTCTTCCGTATATCACCGGACCTGGTATGCTACGTATAATGAATGGAGCGGATGGACGGGGAGCGAGTGCTGAGACGCTGGGTAAGAGAGGAATGGCGGGAGTCTCGTATGCGTCGGCTGACTGGGGCTTGGCTAGTGACTGTGACAGGGGCCACGGTAATGGCACTGGTTTGGGCGTGTGGGCCTACGAGCCAAGCCGTGAGTCCAACGCCCGACTCGACGAATGCGCCAGTGGCGACTGCCACGCATCCTACCCAGGAGGCCACACCCACGCCAACGGCTTTCCCCCCCGGTGAGCCGACACACGCGCCTACTTCTCCTGCTCCACCTACGCCGACGCCAACGGTGGATCTGAAAGGAGACGCAGGGCGGCAAGAGCCGCCGCCGGTCTTTCCTCCAGGTGCACCCACCGCTGAGGTCATTACCCCAAAGCCAGGTGGGTGCTCTGAGAAGCCTCCATCCACCTTGACATTGATCCAAGGTCCTGGCGAGTTGAGCGGCGTGGTGTGTGGGCTTCCTCCCGGTGGAAAGGCCGTGCTTTATTTGCGGCCAGTGTCAAGCGCATCGCCTGCAGCGTGGGAGGCGACCGTGTTGAACGGTCCCTGGAGGTTCACCGCGCTGGACCTTCCAGTTGGCGGATATTACCTTTCCGTGCGAGCGCAAGGCGGCGACTATGTGGACATGCCGTCCTATTCCATACTCGTGCCTGAGAAGGGCATCGTGTGGCGCATGGGGGGAACGATGTTCCGGTTTGTCACACTGGAGCAGTTCGTGGAAGAGCACGGCGCGCCGCCTTGTCAGCCCCAGAATCCCCAGGGGCCGAGACCTTGTGGCGGCGCAATTGCGGGCGTGGCCATCCGCCAGCAGAACTCGGTTAAGGGGAGCGTCTCCGGGCTGGCCCATGAATCCAAAGCCACGGCCTCCATCTACCGTCTGCCCATCGTGGAGGGAAGGTGCTACAGCGAGTGGCCGTCTTCCATGGCGGGAGGGTGCACTCCTTCGCCTGCTCCTGAGCCATTGGATGGGCTACCACCCGTGAGTCCTGACGACCTCTTGGTGCAGCTTGATGTGACGGGTGATGTGTGGGGGTATCAGGGAGATGGCCTTTCGCCGGGCAGCTACCTGGTCGTGCTGGAATTGCCGGGGTACAAGGTCCAGCCAGCGGCATACATCTACGATGTTCAGTTCCAACACCTGATGTCCGATGTGAGGGGAGGTCTGAACTTCGTGCTCGCCAAAGAGTGAAGGGAATACTCTCGTCGCCCGTTTGTGCTGGAACGTGGGCAGGAAGACCCCTCCCCTACGGCACGCTGACCGTCTCCCCCACCGCTGCCTCGCGGTAGACGGCCTCGACCAAGGCGGCGACCTTGTCCCAGCGGTAGCGCTGGACGGTGATGCGGCCGCTCTCGCCCATCTCTGCCCGCAGGCCGGGGTCCAGGATGAGCCGCTCCAGGGCCTCGGCCAGCGCTTTTTCGTCCTTCGGCGGGACCAGGAACCCCTCCCGTCCGCTGGTCATGACGCTGGCGTAGCCCTCGATGTCGGAGGCGACGATGGGCTTGCCGGAGGCCATCGCCTCGCCCAGGACGATGCCGAAGCTCTCCTTGCCCAGAGAGGGGGCGCAGAAGATGTGTGCGGTGCGGAAGTAGCGGCGCTTGTGCTCCTCGGACACGCCGCCCACGAAGACCACGTCCTGCAGGTTGCGCTCTGCCATGATCTGGTAGCACTCCTTGCCGGGGTTGCCGCGCCCGACGACGATGAGGCGGAGGAAGGGGTAGTCCCACTTGAGGCGGCTGAAGGCCTCCAGGAGGTATCTGAGGCCCTTGCGCTTTTCCAGGCGGCCCACGAACAGGATGTTGAGCTTGCCATCGCAGAAAGCGTCGAAGGGGGGCACGTCCTGGGAGTAGAAGTCTACGTCCAGGCCGTTGGGGATGATCTTGTAGTCGCCTGGGAAGAACCGGCTGACGTAGCGCATGGCGGGGGTGGAGACGGCGATGCGGCTGTCCAGCTTGTCATCCAGGCCGTGCAGGAAGCGGTGGCTGAGGGTGTACTTGTAGGGGTGCTCGCTGAAGGAGTGGAAGGTGCCGATGTTGGGGGCCTCGGAGTGGTGGAGGACGGTGAGGGGCAACACGGGGGCAAGAGGCTCGTGCAGGTGGACGATGTCGAAGGCCTCTTCGCGCAGGACGCTCTTGACGGTGCGCTCGCGCCAGAGGGAGAGGGAGATGCGGGCGATGGAGCCGTTGGAGGGCACCGGCACCGGCCTGCCCACGGCGATGAGGTTGTCTATGCCCAAGGACTTGGCGTTGGCGACGGGGGCTAAGACCTTGACGCTGTGGCCCCGCTCCTCCAGCTCCCTGCCGAGGTTCGAGATGTGGGAAACGACGCCGCCTGGGTAGGTGATATCGTACGGTGAGACCAGGGCTATCTTCATGAGCATCGCCCCTTGTTCTCTCCAGCGTGGAGAGGTCTTGGTGAGGGTTTGCCTCACCTCCTCATCTGTTGCCTCCTCTTCATCCACCCTGCGGGCGGACACACAGGTCCGCCCCTACGGTCCAGGCGCTGCATCATGCCGACGCCAGCGCAGGCGGACACACATGTCCACCCTCCCCGGACCCCTGGGCGCAGCACGCTGCGCCCCTACGAATCGTGGGCGGACACGCGGGTCCGCCCCTACGGCTCCTCGGCCCCGAAGGTGTCCAGGTTGTCGCCCTTGATGTAAGCCTCCACCATGTCGTGGGCCTCGTCGTCGGTGAACTGGATGGGCGGCGACTTCATGAAGTAGGCGGCTGGGCCGACAAGGGTGCCGCCGAGGCCGCGGTCCAGGGCCAGCTTGGCGCAGCGGATGGCGTCCACCACGACGCCTGCGGAGTTGGGGCTGTCCCAGACCTCCATCTTGACCTCGATATTCAGTGGCACGTCGCCGAAGGTGCGGCCTTCCATGCGGATGTAGCACCACTTGCGGTCCAGCAGCCACGGCACGTGGTCGCTGGGGCCGACGTGGACGTTGCCGGGGCCGAGGTCGTAGGGCAATTGGGAGGTGACGGCGTTGGTCTTGGAGATCTTCTTGGACTCCAGACGCTCCCGTTCCAGCATGTTGAGGAAGTCGGTGTTGCCGCCGAAGTTGAGCTGGTAGGTGCGCTCCAGCCTGACGCCACGCTCGTGGAAGAGGCGTGTCAGGACGCGATGGGTGATGGTTGCGCCCACTTGAGACTTGATGTCGTCACCGATGACCGGCAGGCCCTTGTCCTTGAATCGCTTGCTCCAGAACTTTTCGCGGCCGATGAAGACGGGGATGCAGTTGACGAGGCCGCAACCGGCCTCCAGCACCTGCTCCACGTACCACTTGGTGGCCATCTCGCTGCCGACCGGCAGGTAGTTGAGGACCACGTCTACCTTGCGGTCTTTGAGAATCTTTGCCACGTCTACCGTAGAGCCGGGGGCCTTCTCAATGATCTCAGAGAGGTACTTGCCAAGGCCGTCGTGGGTCATGCCGCGCTGGACCGTAACGCCGAGCTTGGGGACGTCCGAGATGGTGATGGTGTTGTTGGGAGGGGCGTAGATGGCCTCGCCCAGATCGAGGCCGACCTTGTTCTTGTCTATATCGAAGGCGGCGACGAAGTTGATGTCGCCGATGTGGTAGCCGCCCAGGACGGTGTGCATGATGCCGGGGATAAGGCCGTCCTCCGGCGCTTCGCGGTACTTGTGGACGCCCTGGACCAGTGAAGAGGCGCAGTTGCCTACGCCGATTATCGCAACGTTGATCTTACCCAAGGGTACCCTTTCTCCGTAGCGGGCACGGGCGGAACGCCGCCAGCCAATCTGGAACGCCTAGCCAAAATCCAATGAATGGTAGCAGGTTTGGGGGGAGGGGCGCAACCACACGGACAGACATGCGGGCAAACGGGAACGCATTGACGGGTGCGGCTGCATAGGATACCATCCCAACCGTGGATACTTGCCAACCTTCACATAGGCGGGCCGTCTAGCGATGCGGACGCAGCCCGCCGACCAAGCGCCTCCTCAGCCCGGGGCACGGGCACTCTTTGCCCACCGCGATTTCTCCTACCTCTGGATAGGCGGTGTGGCCACGTCTGTGGCCATGTCGCTGAAGACGCTCATCACGGCCCAGTGGCTGTACGACACGACCGGCTCTGCGGCGCAGCTTGGGCTGCTGGGGCTTGTCCAACTCCTCCAGATCCCCCTTACCCTCTACGGCGGCACGCTTGCGGACGTGATTGATCGCAAGAAGCTGATGGTCTTCACCCAGGGCATGGCCTTTCTGATGTTCCTGGGGCTAACTGTGCTGGCGGGGACTGACCAGCTTGCGCCCTGGCACATTTTCTTTGTCACAGGAGTATCGGGGATCGTCAATACGCTGGGGGGATCGGCCCGGCCGGCCATGCTGCCGCGAGTTGTTCCCCGCGAGCTGCTTACCCACGCGGTGACCATCCAGATCATCACGCGGCAGATTGCAGGGATCGGTGCGCCGCTGATCTTCTGGCAGGCCTATGAGGTGCTGGGCGTCACGAACTCGCTGGCCATCGGCGCGGTCATAGCGCTGTTTGCAACGGCAGCGCCGGTGCTGATCAGGGCGTCGGGCAAGCCGGACCCCTCGACTTCGCGGCGCAACACGGTATCCTCGTTGAAGGAAGGGTTCAGGTTTGTGCTTGGGCACCGGCTCTTGCCGGGCCTGTACCTTCTGGACATTGGCGTCGTTGTCGTCAGCTTCTATCGTCCGCTCTTTCCCGTCTTTGCGGACCAGCTTTATGGCATGGGCGCGGCCGGCACGGGTATGCTGAACGCCGCGGACGCTGCGGGCGGCATTATCGGCACGTCGCTGGTGCTGCTCACCAACCGTGTCGGCCAGAAGGGTGTGATCGTGCTGGCGGGCACGCTGGTGTACGCCGCGTTCCTGTTCGCCTTCGGCTTGCTGCATGTCTTCTGGCTGGGGCTGGTCATTGTGGCTGTTTTGGGCGTCACCGACTCCATCAGCATGACGATGCGCCAGGCGATTGTGCAGCTCACGACGCCCGACAAGCTGTTGGGGCGGGCCAGCAGCGCGCACTCCTTTGCCGCCATGGGGGCGAACAACCTGGGCCAGATTGAGGTTGGGCTGCTGTCCGGGGCGATTGGCGCGGGGAACACGATGGTGCTGGGCGGGTTTCTGGCGGTGATCGTGACACTAGGAATCTGGTATGCGATTCCGGGCATCCGGCGGTACCGGTACGACCCCAGCAACCCGTACGAGAAGCACGAGTAGACAATGGAAACGAGACTGGCGGCCCGGCACGGGCCGCCAGTCTCGTTTCCAAGAGCCTTGCCCGACAACTCGGGAGTTTGCCTCTTCTTGTATGGCAGAGGGCGCTTTTTCCCCCGCCCGCCAGGGTGCCCCGACCAGTCGGGGCGCCCCTCCAGCGGCCCCCAGCGAGGGCGCGACTCTCCGCACACCTGCACAGACAAGACGGCTCACCGGTGCTCGCAGAGGGACTACGCCCCATCCGCCTTTTCCACGGGGCGCTCGCGGTAGTAGATGCCCCAGCGCTGCATCAGCTCTTTGACCTGCTGGTTCTGGAGCGTCGCCAGCTCTTTGAAGAAGCCGGCCAGGGCGTGGACGTGGAGCGTCTCTTCTTCGCAGACCCAGCTTGCCTGGCTCGGCACCACGTAGATGAGGCCGTTCTGGTGGGGGCACTGCACCTCAAGGCGCTTGCCGCCGTGGTCGTGGTGGACGGTGATTCCGTGGGGCATGGTCATGTCCTCTCGCTAGTGAGCTGAGGGAACGCCTCGCGTGACGGCGAACCGCCTTCGCTCGGCCAGAAAGCCAGCCTCGTTTGGCCCGCCTGCTCCCCAGGGCGCAAGCCTTGCGCCCCTACAGGGACTCCCCCATCAATCCCCCGGCGAGGGCGCGGCCCTCTGCACACCCCTACTTGCCGGTGTACTTGGGCGGGCGGCGCTCGGTGAAGGCTTTCTGGCCTTCGGCGCGGTCCTCGCTGTTGCGGGTGAAGGTCTGGGCGATGCCCTGGTAGTCGAAGGTGGTGTCCAGGTCCTGGAACCAGCCTTTGTAAATGGCGGACTTGCTCAGGCCGATGGAGCGAGTCGGGCCGCCGGCAAGCCTGTTGGCGTATTCCAGTGTGGCCTCTTCCAGCTTGTCATCGGGGACAACGCGGTTGACCAGGCCCAGGCGCTCGGCCCGCTGGGCGTCAATGGAGTCTCCGGTGAATGCCATCTCCAGGGTCAGGCCCAGGCCGATGTGGTAGTGGAGCTGGTTGACGCCGGTGGCCATGGCCCATTTGATAAAAGGGATGGCGAAGTTGGCGGTCTCGGATGCGATGCGAATATCCGTGCCCATAGCCAGGTTGAAGCCGCCGCCGTGGGCGTGGCCGCGGATGCTGCCGATGACCGGTTTGGGCATGCGGCGCATGGCGTGGACGACCAGCGTCCAGCGGTTGGGGCCGTAGACGTAGTTCTTGACCTCATCGGGGCCGCCGCGCCGGGGGAACTCGGGCGTTTCCATGCCGCGCAAGTCGTCGCCGGCGCAGAAGGAGCGGCCCGTGCCGGTCAGGATGACGCAGCGGATGCCGTCGTCCAGCTCGCAACGCTCCAGGGCGTCCAGGGTCTCGTGGCCGAGCTGGACGTTGATGGCGTTGAGGCGCTCCGGGCGGTTGAGGGTGATCTTGCCGACGCTGCCGATTTTCTCAAAGAGGATTGTGCCGTAGTCAGGCATGGCGGACCTCCTGCGGGAGTGGAGGTACTGTAGCACACGCGGCGGAGGCGCGCCAGAAGGGGAGAAGGGACAGACATACGGGCAAACGGGCAAGAGGACATAGGAAGCATTTGGGCATAGAGCATGGGAGAAGAATTGTTTTGGCGGCCTGGCCAGTTTGGCCCGCTATCTGCAATTGTTTTCTTTTTTGGAGGAACAATTCCGAGATCCGTCGCGACGGCGAAAGGTGTCCTGGTCAGGTAGGAAAGTGAAGGGGCCAACTGCTGGTGTGGCCATGGGGCGAGGATACCAGGCGGGGTGGGTATGGGGAAGGGGCGGGGGACAGGGGAGACGACCTCACCCCTTGCCCCCTCTCCTAAAGGGAGAGGGGGGATCAGAGAGACGCGGGCATGGAGACGCGCCCCCACGCAGGTTGGCTATGGCAGGACGCCCGGGACCGCAGAGGCGATGGGTGGCATTCGTAGGGGCGCAGCATGCTGCGCCCTACAGCCGTGGGCGGACACACAGGTCCGCCTCTACTACATGGGGCACACGCTCACGCTGCTGCCGTGGGCACTGGCCTGGCCTGGAACGCGGCCAGCTTCTGCTCCAGGTTGGCCAGGAGCTTGTCGAAGGAGTCGGCGAAGGCCTTGACCCCTTCGGCGAGGAGCTTGTCGGTTACCTGGGCCATGCTGACGCCGGCGGCGTCCAGCCCCGCCATGACGGCGCGGGCCTCGTCTACGCCCTGCTCCAGGGTTGGCGCCACGCGGCCGTGGTCCAGAAGGGCGCTCAGTGTGGCGGGGGGCATGGTGTTGACGGTGTGCATGCCGATGAGGGGCTCCACGTAGAGGAGGTCGCTGTAGGCGGGGTTCTTGGTGCTGGTGCTGGCCCACAGGGGGCGCTGTACCTGCGCGCCCAGCCGCCGCAGCTCCTGGAAGCGCGGACTACGGACGAGGGCCAGGAAGTCCTGGTAGGCCAGCCTGGCATTGGCCACGGCCGCCTTGCCCAGCAGACCCTGTAGGGTGGCTTTGCCCTGCTTGGTGCGCTCCTGCAGGAGGGCGTCCACTGCGGTGTCCACGCGGCTGACGAAGAAGGAGGCCACCGATGCGGTGCGCGTGACGTCGTTGCCGGCCCTGGCGCGGTCCTCCAGCCCTGCGAGGTAGGCTTCGCGCACCTGGTTGTAGGCGTTCAGGGAGAAGATGAGTGTGGCGTTGACGTTGATGCCCTCGCTGATGAGGGTGCGGATGGCGGGCATGCCCTCGGGCGTGGCGGGCACCTTGATCATGACGTTGGGCCGCTCCAGGAAGGCGAAGAGGCGGCGCGCCTCCTCGACCGTGCCCATGGTGTCGCGCGCGAGGGCAGGGCTGACCTCCAGGGAGACGAAGCCGTCCCTGCCGTCGGTCATGTCGTACGTGGGCCGAAGGAGGTCTGCGGCGGTGGCGATGTCGGCCAGAGCGAGCGCCTCGTAGGCCTCTTTGACGCCTGTGTTGCGGCGGGCCAAGGACTTGATGTCACGATCGTAGTCCGTGCCGGAGGCGATGGCCTTTTCGAAGATGCTGGGGTTGGAGGTGACGCCGGAGATGCCCTGGAGGGCGAGGCGCTCGAGCTCGCCGGAGATAAGCATCTCACGGCTGATGTAGTCCATCCAGATGGCCTGGCCGTGGCGTTGGGCTTCCAGGACGGCGTTTGTCATGGCGGCCTCCTTGGTGGGCACTGTACGGTGGAGTGGGCCTCTATTGTCGCACAAGGATGGCGGGGGCAGGAAGGCGGGGGGAGGGGCCTTTCGGTTCTCCCCGCACACACCCGTTCGTGGTGAGCTTGTCGAACCACGAGTGCGCCCTTCGACAAGCTCAGGGCGAACGGGAACCCTACCCACGTCTTCGAACACCGAAAGACCCTGAGGTGGGAAGGAGACGTATTGCAAACTGGCGAGAGTCTGGTAGAGTTTGTGCGGCACTGCGGGCCAAACAGGCTCGACTACATCTGTAACCTGCAAGGGGGGACCATGGCAAAGCAAGCATCGGTAGACAGCCTCGCCGAGGCCTATCTGGAGCTCCTGGCGGCAAGAGGCATCGAGTACTTCTTCGGCAACGGGGGCACGGACTTCGCTCCGATCATCGAGGCGTATGCCAAGCGCCAGGCGCAGGAGCAGGTGCTGCCGCGCCCTATCCCTGTGCCCCACGAGGTGACGGCTGTCTCCATGGCGCTGGGCTATACCATGGCGACCGGCAAGCCGCAGGTGGTCATGGTGCACACGACCCCCGGCACCGCCAACGCCATCAGCGGCATCATCAACGCTTCCAGGGGCAACATACCGATGCTTTTCAGCGCGGGCCGGACGCCCATTAGCGATGGGAACGCAGTGGGGTCGCGCGACGGCGGCATCCACTGGTCGCAGGAGGTGTTCGACCAGGGGGGCATGCTGCGCGAGTGGGTGAAGTGGGACTACGAGCTGCACCACGGCGTGGACCTGGAGTCGGTGGTGGACCGGGCGCTGGCGATCTCCCAGTCGGAGCCTGCGGGGCCTGTGTACCTGACGCTACCGCGGGAGGTGCTGGCCGAGCACGTGGACGGCATCACCTATCACGACCAACCGCTCATGAACAAGGCCGCCGAGACCGGGCCATCGCCGGAGGTGGTGAGCCAGGTGGCGCGGGCGCTGGCAAAGGCCAAGAACCCCATCCTGATCACCCGCACGGTGGGCCGGGACCCTCGCGCGGTGCAGCCGCTGGTGGAGCTGGCGGAGCTGCTGGGCATGCCGGTGTACGAGGCGGGCGGGAACTACGTCAACTTCCCCAAGACCCATGCCCTCTACGCGGGCACGGAGGTTGGCGGCGTTTTGCCCCAGGCCGACGTTGTCCTGGTGGTGGAGGCGGACGTGCCGTGGATCCCCAAGCGGACGGGCCCCAGGGACGATGCGCTGGTGGTTGGCATGGGCGTGGACCCGCTGTTCAGCCGCTACCCGATGCGCACCTTCCGGACGGATGTGAACATGGCGGGATCGCCACGGCTGGCCTTCCTGGCCCTGACTGCGGCCATCCGGGGTCTGGGCGTTGACCAGTCTGCGGCGAAGGCGCGCATAGAGGCGTCGCGGAAGGCAGGCGTGCAGCGGCGGGAGGAAACGGCCAAGCGCGCGGAAGCGGGGAAGGGCCAGACGCCCATCAACAAGGCGTACTTCTCCCGCTGTTTGGCTGAGGCCATTGATGACAATACCGTGATCCTTAATGAGCTGGGCGTTGACCTCACCCAGATTGAGTTTAGCAAGCCTGGAGCGTTCTACGGCGGCTCGGTGGCGGGCAGCCTTGGGTGGTCCATCGGCGCGTCGCTGGGCGTGAAGCTGGCGTCCCCGGAGAAGACGGTGGTCTGCTGCGTGGGCGACGGCTCCTACATCTTCGGGTCGGGAGAGGCGGGCCACATGGTGTCGGACGTGCAGGGCCTGCCGGTGCTGACCATCGTGTGGAACAACGGGATATGGAACGCGGTGCAGAACTCCACGCGCATGACCTACCCGAATGGCATCGCGGCCCGCAACAACAACTTCGCAGTCTCGACGCTGTCGCAGGCGTTCGGCTTTGAGAAGATCTGCGAGGCGGGCGGCGGGTACGGCGAGCGGGTGGTGGACCCGGCCGAGGTGCCGGCGGCGATCCGCCGGGCGCTGAAGGTGGTGCGAGAGGAGAAGCGGCAGGCGCTGCTGAACGTGGTGGGGGATAACGCGCGGTAGAGGCAAGACATGCAGAGCGGCAGCAAGGAGGCGGCGCATCGCGCCGCCTCCTTCGCTATCCAGGACACCCCACGGGTCAGTCAACCAGCGCGCGCTTGATGTGGCGGGTCTCCCCGAGGACAACCTCGTAGACGACCGCCGAGTCACCGGCAGGGTACGGCCCGAACACCAGGCCCTCTTCCTCGAGGAGGAGGCGTGATTCTCCAGTTTGGAAGTCCACCGCGACGATCCGGTTTTCCAGGCCGAAGAGGCCCCAGCCGCCCTTGGCGAAGGCCCCGATGAACCCGCCGTTGCGGACATCGGCGAGCTCGCGGGGCGACTCTTCGCCCAGAGGGACGTAGTAGTAGCGGCTTTCCCCCGGCGGAAGGCCCGCACCCAACACCACACCGCTCCCGTCCGGCGCCTCCCAGAAGAAGAACGCAATGCTGTTTTCGATGCTCACGTCCTTGAGTTTGCTGAACGAGCGGGTCTGCACATCGAACCGCGTGTACCCGACCTGGCCGCGGCTTGGGCTCGTCTGAAGAAGGACGCCGGAGCCGTCGGCGGCAATGCGGGCCCAAGTAAAGGCACGCCCCACGGAGGGGACCGACCCGAGGTCTACGGCGAAGCTCTCGACGCCATCTAGCCCAACGCCATGAAGGGACAGGCTGCTCTCCACCCGTTTGAGATACACGGCGGTCGCGCCGTCTCCCAGCCAGCCAACGGGCGTCAAGTAGGCGAACGGGTCACTGATCGCGGCCAGCGGGACCGTTGCGACAGGTGGGTTGAGAGAAAGCGCCACTACAGACTGTGGGAACGGGGGCGGGAGCGGGCTGCGCCGCAGAAGCAGCATATGGCCCTGGCTCCAGACCGGCTGTACCGGGTCAAATAAATACGGGCCCGAAACCTCTGCCAGCGGCGGCGCGTCATGCGCCCAATCAGGCCCTACGAGAAAGACGCCGTTGCCGCACGGACTACCAGTCGCTGAAGGGTTGGCGATGGCCATGGTCCCTTCGTATGGGGACACGGTGCAGAGCACTGGTAGACTCTGGGGAGTGCCGGCAGGCGCGGACAGCGTGAACAACGTCTGCGCCTCGTGCAACGTCGGAGGTCGGCTGCCGCCGCCCACGGTGGGCATGCTTGGCGTGGGGACCGTTGCAGGCGTTGAACGCGGGCCTTGGCAACCGGAAGCCATTAGGGCCACCGCCGCTAGCAACGCCAGGCCGCCCCGCTTCACCACGGCCTTCAGGCTCATCGCTTTTCCTCGATTGTCACTGGGAACTTCCACTCCCCCTCCACGACGGCGTCGTAGCCCCCCAAGACCAACGTCAGGGTCTCAGCCTCCGGGCCCGGGGCGCCGATGTACCGCATGTATTGCCTGTCTACATCCATCCGGCCATTCACCACTGGCCCGAACTTGGCCGTTCTATACCGGGGCCGGTACTCGCGTCCAGTGTTATCGGTGAGAATAGGCATTGCCGCAGTGCCGAGAGGTAGAACCCTGGCAGCCGCAGCATCCTGCGGTTCGAAGTAGAAGCCGGTGAAACCGCTAGCCAGCTCGATCTCGGTGACGGCGTACTGGCCCCCGTTCGCTTGGAACGGGATGAGCGTCTTCACTGCCGGCTGACCCGCCCGGCCAGCGATACGCTCTGTTTCCCGAAAAATGCTAGCGGGAATTTCAATCGAGTTCGGGCCAGTCCTAGAGAACATCAGGAAGGGACCAAAGACCAGCTTGTACTCGCCGGCAGGCACCGAACGGAACGCTATCTTCCCATCAAAGGTTGCAGCGCCCGACGACTGGTCCACCGCCCTTGTATCTGACCTGGCTGCGGGCCGCAGCGCCTTCCCAGAAGCGTCCACCAGCCTGGGAGGGGTGATCTCGCCAAGGAACTTGCTGTTGGAGCTAGCGGTGTAACTGATTGTGAGCCCATCTGGAGTTTGCTCCACCCGGTTCACAACAACGGTTACGCCGCCGTTCGCGGCTTCCCTGGCGCCGATGGTTACCACCGTGTCCCCTATGGGTGCGCCTGAAGTCGAACCACCTGTGATCAGAACCATTGATGCGAAGGCGATGGCGCCCGCAAATAGCGCGAACAGAGAAAGGAGATACGGGTTCCGCAATGTGGCTGAGGCTCTCATGCTTGAATCCTCCCTGCAGTGGTGCTGGTTTCCACTAATGATATGGACTGTAATGTTCGAGAATGTCGGTCCAACTGGTAGTGCCAGCATTGGTCCACGATAGCCACCCATGCCCATCGTAGGCGCCCATTTGGTTCTGGCAGTTTCCAAACTCGGGAGGTCCGTACCATCCGTTGGCGGAAAAAGAGTTTTTGAAAAGGCCGCCGGTCTTGGACAAGTTTCCATAGGGCCAGCTGTCCGCGAAATCAACGTATGCGTAGCTGGTCACAGGGAAGGGATCGTTGGGCGAAACCCACACTTCCCAATCGATTCCTCCGCTCCATTCGCGGTCGGCTGTTGCGCATCCGATCTTATCCCCGGTCCCGTAGACAGACATCTCTCCCCGTGCAAAATCGAGGTCGATGGCATCGTTCGTGTGCGACCAGTAGAAGATCCATTGGGTAATCTGATATTCGTTACCCCCTACGTCCGTGACAACGGTGCTCCATCCGGGGTAGTGGTAGTCGTTGTAGGCGTGGGCAGCTCCAACGAAGCCTGTGGCGAAGGCTATGGCAACCAGCGCCAGGGCCAGCGCCAGTCGTTTCATCTTCATGGTACCTTTCTCCTTTCGATTTGCCATTCCGAGCTGCTACGTGATGCAGCCCAGGGTCGAGCACGCACCCGCGTTACGTCCGGACCGTAGCCTTCAGGTGTGTTGCGAGACCGAGTGATGTGGTCTCGATGTGCTCTAAACACAGATTAATAGCTGCCTGCTTGGGGGGGACGAGGCGGTACGTTCCAGACAGTTTGACGCGGTATGGCGTCTAGAGGAGAGTTCGTGGTATGGGCAGGGCTTCGTACGTAGAGGATGCCGCGGGGCGCATGAGCGCAGTGGCGCGCCTCTGCGGGGAAGGAAGCCGATCAAGGGATGCGGCGTAGCCGTGTCTAGCGTGGTAGGATATGCCAGATTCAACTCCACCTTCACCAGGAGCATGACAGATGAAAGCTGTGTTCATTCGAGAGCAGGGCGACGTAGACAGGCTGACGTACGGTGACGTGCCCGACCCCGTTCCCAGCCCGGGCGAGGCGCTGGTCCGGCTGCATGCCGCCGCCTTGAACCACCTGGACGTGTACGCGCGCTCGGGAGCCAACCGCGTGCGCGTGGGGCCGTACCCCCACATCCTGGGGTGCGACATGGCGGGGGAGGTGGCGCAGCTAGGGCAGGGTGTGGAGGGTGTGAAGGTGGGCCAGCGGGTCGTTGTGGACTACGTCATCAAGTGCGGCGTGTGCGACTACTGCGTCCTGGGCCGGGACGATCTGTGCCGCCGGATGGTCAACATGGGCGTCCACGTGGCGGGGAGCTACGCCCAGTACGTCAAAGCGCCGTTCCAGAACATCCACCCCATCCCGGACTTCCTGCCGTACGAAGAGGCCGCCTCCATGCCGCTGGTCTTCCACACGGCGTGGCACTGCCTGGTGACGCGCGCCGGCCTTCAGCCGGGGGAGACAGTGCTGATCAACGCCGCGGGCAGCGGCGTGGGCAGCGCGGGCGTCCAGATCGCCAGGGCGCTGCACTGCCGGGTGCTGGTGACGGCGGGGAGCGACGCCAAGATCGCCCGGGCGAAGGAGCTGGGGGCCGAGGCGGGCATCAACTACACGACGACGCCTGCCTTCAGCAAGCCGGTGCAGGACATGACCGGGGGCGACGGCGTGGACGTGGTGTTCGATAGCGTGGGAGCGCCGGTGTGGGAGGAGAGCTTCAGCAGCCTGAAGGTGGGTGGGCGGTTCGTCACGTGCGGCGTAACGGCGGGGCACATGGCCAACCTGCACCTGGGCCGCCTGTTCAGCCGGGGACTGACGGTGACAGGCTCTGGGGGGCGCAGCCGGCGTGAGTTCAACGACTTCATGCGCCTGGTGCACCGGGGCGCGCTGCGGGGCGTTGTGGGGCGCGTGTTTCCGCTGGAGGAGGCGCGCGCTGCGCACAAGCTGATGGAGGACCGGGACTTCTTCGGCAAGATCGTGCTGAGGATACCGTAGGACAAGGAGGAAAGACAAATACCTGACATAGAGGCGGGTCTGTGACCCGCCTCTATGTCGCTGTACGCGATGCGCGAGGCGCAGTACTTCGGCGCCCGCGAGCCGATTCTAGCTCTTGGAGGGCATGATATGCGGAAGCGCCATGAAGAAAAGAATAGCCACCAGAACGACAACAGCACCCTGCGCTTCTTCGTCCCTGACCGTGTAGTTTACGGCCGCTGCCAGCCCCGCGATGAATACGATGATGCTGATGATCCGCTTCGTGTCCATAGTCACTCCTCTTTGTTCAGATGGTTGCGCTCTTCTGTGCTGCGACGTGATGCAGCACGCTTGAAGCCTAGCGTTCGTGCAAGGGAGTCTATGACCCCGCCGGCGGGAACTCCTTTTCCATTTGAGCAAGCGATCTGTCCAGGATATCTATGGTGTCGTCCACGATCTCCTTGGTGATGGTGAGAGGCGGCGACAGGACGATGGTGTCGCCGGCGCGGAGGGCGAGGCCGTTTTCCCGGACCAGCTCGTTGAAGCGTTTGGTGAAGGCGCTGTTGAACCCGCCCGGGTAGCGTTCCTTGGTCTTGCGGTCTTTGACGATCTCGATGGCCATGAGCAGTCCCAGGCCGCCGCCGACGAAGCCGACGGTGGGGTGGTTCTCCTGCAGCACGGACACCGCTTTGTCGTACAGGTAGGTCCCCATGCGGTCGGAGTTCTCCACCAGGCGCTCGCGCTCCATGATCTCCAGCGTCTTGAGACCCGCCGCCATGACGGCCGGGTGTCCGCCATAGGTGACGCCGTAGTGGAACTGGCCGTTCTGGCCTTCGGCCTTGTCGAAGGTCTCGGCGATCTCCCTGGACGCGACCACCGCGCCGACGGGCAGCTCGCCGCCGGTGAGGGCCTTGGCGTTGGTCATGATGTCCGGCACGATGCCGAAGCGCTCCATGCCGAACCATCTGCCGAGCCTGCCGTAGCCGCAGATGACCTCGTCGGCGATGAGGACGATGTTGTGCTTGGTGCACAGGTCGCGCACCTGCGGCCAGTAGTCGTCGGCAGGGATCTGGTTGCCGCTGGGGATGGGCGTTGCGATGAAGGCAGCGATGGTGTCCGCGCCTTCGGCCTCGATGATGTTCTGAAGGGACTTGACGCTCAACATGCAGCAGTTCTTGTTGGTGC
>JACQUI010000049.1 GCA_016210395.1 Chloroflexota bacterium
AGCCCCCGCGAGTCGGTCGTGGTGCAGCCCACCGTGGTGGTGAGCAGCGGGAAAGTGGAACCGGAGGCCGGCGTGCAGGTGACGGGCAGCGCGCCGTCCTCGGCATCCGTTGCCGTCACCGTATATGTCACGGGCATGCCGTTGGTGCCCAGGGCGTCGGTGGTGATGTTGGCGGGCACGGTAACGACGGCCTGGGTATTGGCCGGGGTCACCCAGCCAAACTTCTGGATGCGGTGGTTGTTCTGGTCCGCCACGTAGACGCTGCCCGACCCATCCACGACCACCCCGCGCGGGTAGGCAAACCGGCCATCCCCGCTGCCATAGCCGCCCCACTTGGTGAGGAACGCGCCCGCGGGCGTGAACTTCTGCACGCGGTGGTTGTAGAAATCGCCCACATAGACGTTGCCCGCTCCGTCCACGGCAATACCTGATGGGTACTCGAACTGGCCGTCGCCGGTCCCGTAGCTGCCCCACTTGGTCAGGAACCCCCCCGTAGAGGTGAATTTCTGCACGCGATGACCGCCGTACTCTGCCACATAGACGTTGCCTGACCCGTCCACGGCCACCGCGAACGGGTTGTAGAACTGGCCGTTTCCGCTGCCGTTGCTGCCCCACTTGGCCAGGAAGATCCCATTCGGGGTGAACTTCTGGATGCGGTTGTTATTGTAGTCGGCCACGTACACGTTGCCCGCCCCGTCCACGGTCACACCAACAGGGGTGTTGAGCTGGCCGTCCCCGCTGCCGTAACTGCCCCACTTCAGCAGGAAGACGCCGTCTGAGGTGAACTTCTGGATGCGGTGGTTGCTCTGTTCGGTCACGTAGACGTTGCCCGATCCGTCCACGGCGATGCCCAAAGGGCCGTTGAACTGGCCGTTCCCGCTGCCCCCGCTGCCCCACGTGGTGAGGAAGGCCCCGTTCGAGGTGAACTTCTGGATGCGGCTGTTGCTCACGTCCGCCACGTAGAAGTTGCCCGACGCATCGAGGGCTATGGCATTGGGATTGTAGAACTGGCCATTGGCGCTGCCCTGGCTGCCCCATTTCGCCAGGAAGGGTGGTGGCAGTTCCGCGCCAGCGGCCGGCAGGACACTAGCCAGCCCCGAGAGCAAGACAAGAACGACGAGAATGAGGGCAGCCACGAGCACCGCTGGCACGGATCGAAGGGAAGAAGACACGGTTCGGGACTTCACGGCATCCTCCAGGTGGTATGCGTTTTGGGTCCGGGGGTGCTCACAGGGGAGTCCGCAAGTTCGGGCTCGCCTCGGATCCAGAAGCGCCGGTCCTGTGACAAGGCACAGCCCCCTTCGCGGCGGTCTTCCCGGACGACGCCCAGCCGCAGCAGTGTCCTCGAAGACAACAATCGACCGAACGCGTGGGACATGGTGAGCTTTTGCTCCGCTATATTGTTCCCGCCGACCACGCTCCTCCCTAGCCTTGTGGACTGCTGCGACATACGCTATACTCCCTCCGCCTGGATAAGTATCACACTGTAGGGTGATCTTTTGGTTTCGCCCAGGGTGAGAAACCTGATATGACGGTAGTCGCCAAGCGGCAGGGTCCCTCGGCGCTGCTCCTGGTTGAGTCCCAGAGATACGTTGAAGCGGCGCAGCACCACTGGTTCATCATCCTGAGCATCGGGCCGTTTTTCGGCTGGTTGCTGTCTTTTCCCCTGCAGGGCCCGCTTCTAGGGTCACTCGTCGAGAGCCGCGCTGCCGACCCGTTTGAACCGACCGTCGCTTTCCTGATCGGGCACATTGCGGGTCTCGTGGGCGCTGGAATCTTGGGCTACTTTAGAAGATGGTCTCTGCCGTTGTTTGCCTTGGCGGCCATCCCATGCGCGGCGCTCTCCCTTCTGGCTGCGGTGTTTCCCCCTTCGGGATGGGACGTCCTTTTCGGCCTGATGGGCCTGTTCGCGGGGTTTGGAATAATCGGATGGGGCTCAGCTTTTGCTGCGTCCGTTCTGCCAAAACAACGGGCGCGAGCCTTTGTCGTGGGTGCGGTGCTGTCGAACGTGGTCCTGTACATCACGGCACTGCTGGCCGGCCGGGTGGGCTTGAACTGGCTGCTGTGGCCGATCTCCTTGCTGCCGTTGTCGCTGCCAGCGGTCCTGTTCTGGGCGTACCGCCGGATCGACCTATCGGTCCCTGCTACCCGGCCGAAACTGCGGGGCAAGGGGAGCGGCAACATCTGGCCTTTCCTGCCCTTTATCTTCGCCGTCTACGTTCTGGGCGGGCTCATGTACTACGTCATTGGGAATCTCTCGACGCCGCCGGGCGAGTTGCTGGGGAAGGTTGCCCTAGTCCCCTATGTCCTGCTGCTCGTTGCGGCGGGGACGCTGGCGGAAAGGTCCGGGCGTTACGCGATTGCGGTTGTGGGCGCTCTCGCTGTCGGGGTGGGATTCATGACCACAGGCATCCTCTCAGGGCCGGCGCAGTTCCTCGCCATCCAGGTCTTTCTCGTGGGAGGCTATGCGTTCCTTGACACGTTTACCCTGGTGGTTGCCACCGACCTTTCCACACCGCGCCAGGCCCCGATATACTATGCGGCCATATTGGGCGTGGATGTTTCAGCCATCCTGGTAGGTATCCTCTTGGCTGAAACGGTGGGGAGGGCTACCGCCGGTTCGGAAGCCCTGACTGTGAGTGTGGCGGGCATACTCTCGATCCTATCCCTGGGGTTTGTGGTCATACTTGGCCAGCGGACTCTGCGCTCGAGCCCCGCGATGAATCCCAGGTTCGCCTTGGATTCCTCCTCCGCGCTGTCGGCGAAGTGCAGGCTCACTCCCCGCGAGACGGAAATAGCGCGGTTGCTCCTCAGCGGGGTATCCATGCAGGAGATACGCGACCAGCTAGTGATCGCGCCGGATACGCTAAAGACGCATCTGCGCAACATGTACCGCAAGGCCGGCGTGCGCAACCGGATTGAGTTCACCGTCCTGGTTAGCCGGTCTCCGGTGGGGGAACAGGCGGATATCTCTCGGGCGAAGTAACCACCCAAGGTCGGCGCTGCCCTGGCTGCCCCACTTGGCCAGGAACAGCGGCGGCAGTTCCCCGCCAGCGGCCCGGCAGGACACTAGTACTTAGTTTCGTAAGTCCGAGTAATGAGGTTAGGGGCCACCGGGATGGAACGATGCGCTGTGTCCATTCAAAGGGCACAGCGTGCTTATTGTAGGCGGCGGTGAACTGGTCGATCTGCTGCGCATTTGCTGGGGGGCTGTGGCGCTCAGTCCCCGCAGCGCCGAGCGGGTCACGATGCTGAACCACACCTCCACCTGGTTGAGCCAGGAGGCGTGAGTGGGGTGTAGTGGAAGGTGACCCGGGGGTACCGCGCCAGCCAGCGGTCTCGCTTGGGCGTATGGGTGCTCAAGTTGTCCAGGACCACGTGCAACTCCATATCCGGGTGCCGGGCTACCACCTGGTTCATGAAGTCCAGGAACTCCCGCCGCTGCTACCGCATAGTATGCCGCACCTGCACTAGGCCGGTGTGCACTTCCAGGGCGGCGAAGAGTGTATCCCTGGCTCTCTGGACTATCACTCAACGCCTTTGGGCAGGAAGTAGTCGCCGTAGCTTTCCCTGAGTTCCGCCTTGGGACGCTCGGCTACCTCGGCTGGGTCTTCTCCTGCCCATGTCCTGCGCCGATCCTCCAGCGAGAATGGGATGCCGTTCCATCCATACATGCGAGGCGGGGCCAGCCTTGACGCCCTGTGCATCGAAGCGAGCGCCAACTTTCGTTGTGTTTCCTACTATCCGGTCCGAAACTCCGGCTTTGCTGGTGTCGAGCTGCTGGATAATGGGATCGCTTTCGATGCGACGCACGAACGACATCAGGATTGCATACGAACCAAGGTAGATGGTGAAGTCCTTTTCATGGGGCGCTCCGCCTTCGAGATACTTCCACGACCCGGCGAAGTTCCCCCTCAGCCATTCCTTGACCGCCGCGATTCTCTGGTCATATGAGGACTCCCCGGTAGTCAGATGGACTTCCCACCCGCCTTCGTCCCTGTACTCAGGATCGGTTATTGGAGGACCGGCAACTCCCACTTGTTCTGGGTTTCACTGGGCTGGATTGGGGTTCGGTTCCTACGCAGCATGGCCACGTAGCCCCTTGAAGGTGATCTTCCCTGCCCGCTGACGATTGAGGCATCCACGAAATGCAGCAGTTCCAATCGTCAAGAGCAACCATTGCATGGTTGCATGGGCCGGATCCTGGCTCGTTACCCGCGAGCCTTCAGCAAGCGCCTCGACTGAGCTCCTGGCTCGAGCTTGCCCCATATCATGAGCTGGAGGCCCCTCGATGACGAGGTACATGTGTACCATTTTTGCCTAGTACGAGCCACTGGAAGTGACTCTTGTCGCATCCTGCCAGGCTGTACCATCGCGCCAACAGAGCCAGCACCACAACAACTGGAAACGAATTCCGGACATCGAGTTCAAGGCCCTTCCAGCCGGACAGGTATCGGGTATCTCGGCGGATTAGCCTGGGGAAACCAACAAGGGCTGCCATTGCCACCGAACTTGCCACGAGGTGGCGGGCAGCAAAATGGACCTGGGCGTTGCCGGGCGCGGAATGACAAGGTCACCAGGAGGGGCAGGAAGTGTAGCGTGTGACCGCAGGTGAGTCGCACCGACTCAAGAGAGCAGCGTGGACTCGAACCGCTTCCCAAATACGCAAAACGCTAGAGACCAAAGCCGCTTGTATCTGGAACAGGGGTTGGTGGAGCATCATGGATAAAAGCAAGAACCTTCGAAGCGGCGCTTCCTCTGCCCGCGAGGCAAATCGGTGCGTCGCCTTTGAGAAGCCTGCGCCAAGAATGAACACTTCACGCACTTCCAACGCCCCGTTCTCGGTGTGGTTCCTCATGGGAGAATCCAGACCGTACAGTGCCCCTTGTATTCGAAGTCTTCTCTGAACCCCTGTCTGTCTGGGACTCTACGAATCCAAGCGGAGGAGTCCCTTCCGCAGGGCGTATTTGAGAAGTTCGGTGCGGCTGTGAAGGTTTAGCTTTTCCATGATGCGCTGGCAATAGGTCTGGACAGTGTAGGGGCTAACGTGGAGTTGTTCAGCTATCTCCTGGTTCGTGCGGCCATCGGCTAGCAGTGGGAGGACCTCTCGTTCTCGCGGGCTGAGCTTTTCGTACTCGTCCGGGGCTTCACCGCCGTGCACGCGCACGATGTAGTCCCGCACCAGTCTGGCGGTCATACGGGGATAGAGGAACACTTCACCTGCGTAGACTGTTCGGATAGCCCCCAATAGCTCATCCACGGTGGCGCCCTTGAGAACGTAGCCTGCCGCGCCTGCCTGTATGGCGCGAAACAGAATGTCCTCCTGGTCGTACACCGTCAAGATCAGGACTCGCGAATCGGGCACAGCGTCAACTATCAGCCTGGTCGCATCAATGCCGGAGAGGTCTGGCATGCCAACGTCCATCAGGACTACATCGGGGCGCAACCGCTGCACGGCCTTCACGGCCTCCCTGCCATCCCCAGCCTCCCCCACCACTTCCATATCAGCCTCCCCCTGCACGATGCGCGCGATACCCCGACGCACCACAGTGTGGTCGTCCGCTAAGAATACGCGAATCCCTTTTGCCCGCTCTTCAACCATTGGGTATGGGTACCTCCACCTGCACAAGGGTACCCTCGCCGGGAGCAGAGTCAATGGTCAACCTTCCTCCAACAAGACCCGCACGCTCCCGCATGCCGGCCAAGCCCAGCCCGCCCGTCTGTGACACCGCTACGCCGTCCGGCGGCGCCTGAAAGCCCACGCCGTTATCCCTTACGCTTAGCCGGAAGAGGGATTGACTGTACGCGAGCGTTATCCATACGTCTCGCGCTTTAGCATGTCTGGCCACATTGCTCAGTGCCTCCTGGCCAATGCGGTAGAGGGCCAGCTCAATCTCGTCGGGCGCCCTGAATTCAGTCCCTTCCACGGCTTCGTGAACCGCAACCCCAGACCGGTCCGAATAGTCTTCGGCATAGGACCTCAGGGCGGCCGCCAATCTCATCTCCTGCAGCGCCACTGGACGAAGGGCGCGTATGAGCCTTCTAAGGCCCTCCATCATATCCCCAGCGATTTGTCGAGCTTCCAGTAACGCGGCGGCGTCCTCTCCAAGTGTGTTCTTCCCACGCAGCAGGGAGTCCAAGGTGACTGAGAGGGCGGTGAGGGCCTGAGCTGTTTCGTCGTGCAGTTCCAAGGCAACGCGACGACGCTCCTCCTCCTGAGCGGTAAGGACACGTCGCATCAGGTCTCGGAGTTGGCTGGTGCGCTCCTCCACTCGCGATTCAAGCTCATGTTTGGCCAGTTCTACCTTCACAAGGGCGTCTTGAAGTTGCTGCCGCATGGTCTCGGCATTCGCCGCCAGCACTCCTATTTCGTCCTGCGCCTGGACATGTATGCGTGTTGAGAGCTCTCCCTTCGCCATCCGCGCCACCGCGGCGGTCAGCAGTTCCGTCGGTTTCACCACGTGACGAGTCGTCACCCAGGCCACGGTCAGGGTAGAGAAAAGGCCCAGGGCGCTGAAGATCAGCAGGTTGCGGCGCAACTGCGCGGGCACTGCCAATGCCACATCCTGTCCCTGTTCCAACACCACGTAGAGATTCGAAAGGGGAACCGGCGCGGCCGCCATGACATGGTTGGTCTTCCCCCCAGCTACTTCATGGAGCATCGCCTTGCTCTCCCGCAACTCCAACACCGACTCAAGCAGTGGGACGTGAGGGCTTATCTCCCCTATTTCCTCGTCCGGTCCCACGCCTATGACCACGATTCCAGACGCCGCCAACACCTCCAGGTGATATTCGGCCTTGGCGGACGGGTGAGGTATCTGAGCTTGCCGTTCGTTGGAACGCAGACCATTGAGCCCGAACGGCACGAAAGGTTGCGTGCTGTTGAACCCCACGGTATTGACCAGGGCCCAGGCCCAGATGTTGCCGGCGGCATCTCGGAGAGGGACGCAAATGGTCGCAAACGACCCCTGCTGCCCTGCCTGTGACCACAGGACATGTGGGCGGTCGCCTGCCATGGCGCCGTTTGCCAGAAGGTCTGGCAGCATCTCCCCGAAGGTCTGGAGTGACCCCTGCGGTGCGTCAGCCAGCGTACGCCCCTCGGTATCCAGAAGCCAGACCCCCGACACCTTGAAGAAACCAAAAACGTCCCCCTCCGACAGGTACCGGAGGAGGTGTTGCGCTATCGCCTCCGGCCCAGCCGGGCCGCTGTCCGGGGCGGCAATAGCTGCATGCGTCGGCACGTCTCGTATGACGTGGGCGAAGTCAGAGGCCAGGGCCCCTGCCACACCCTCAGCAGTGACAAGGCGCTCTTCAAACACCAGCGCCGTGCTTCGTTGCGCAGCCTGCATGCCCAGGTAGAAAAAGGCCCCAAACATGATGACCAGACCCACGGTTACATAGAGCATGATCCGCTTCTGCAACCCCAGTCGCCAGACCATGTCTATGCCTCACGTCCTTTCAGATCGCACCCATTGTACCCCAGTGAGGAGCCTTGGAACGGCAATGACCGTAGGTTAACCTGAAACAACCAGACTTGGAGACTGGCCCAGCCAACGAAACAACGGCTTGACGGCCCGGTGCCCCAACAATGTCCACTAGGCCGCCAAGCTCTTCACGACATCTGGATGCAGACGGGTTAAACGGAGCCGAGGCTTACTGGATGATCAGCTTGGCCTTCATGCCCTGGTCATAGTGGCCCTTTTGACCAGACTCTTGCACAAAGCACCCGAGCTCCCATTCACCCTTCATTTCCGGCGGGAATACCACCCGGAGCCACACTTCGGCCCCTGGTCCCACTTCTATCTCCTCAAACTCGCCTCCCCCAATCTCGACCTTCTTGCCGGGTGGGAAGACGAACACGTCTGCGGCAACTTTTTCGAACAGGTTGGTTTCATAGCCATCCAGGCTCCCTCCTACGACTTTTGCCTTTTGCCCGACCAGGACTTCGTGCGTCTTGTCCGGGCTCTTGTTCACGAAGTGCAGCCCGACGGTCTTGCCTGCCGTGACCTTGAAAGGCCCCCCTTTCGCACCGTCCGAAGTGGCGAAGAACATGTCGCTGGGCGTTTCGCCCATTTCAACGGTGATCTTCTCTTCCAGCCGCTTTGGCTCCTGAGGTGCTGCCGGCTTGAGTTGGCCCTGAAGGGACGTGACCTGCTGTTTCGCCGCCGCTGCCTCCTGCTTCGCTGCGGTTGCCTCTTGCTCCGACGTTGCAAGCTGCTGTTTGACGGTGTCGTAGTCCTGCTGGGCGACACCGCTGCCACAAGCGCTCAACAACGCCAGAGCAACCCCAGAGAGCGCCGTCAGTGTCGCTACCTTGATTGCCTTGCCCTGCATAACTGCCTCCTTGCGCCCTTAGGACGCACTTTCAGGTTAGAACCCCTTCTGAACGAGCCGTTCCAAGCTGTTCTCTCTGCTACGTTCTCACTCCCTTCTGTGCGCCCGCTGGGTCCTCTTGACTCCACAGGCTACGGCGCTTTTACCGGGTCGGCGCCATTGAGGACAGCAAGCATGTAATAGGCTATGGCTCTGGCATCATCCAGATTCAAGTTCGTCTCGTACACCATGTCGGCCACTAGGCGAGCCGCCTCGGCATCGCTGCCAAAGGCGCGCTGGATGTCTTGTGGGCCAGGTTGGTCATGACAGGCGCCACAGGACCTCCGGATGGCTGCCTTGCCCTTCAGCAGCACGTCCAGTGGGACAGAGGGGTCATAGGTGAGGCGTTGCAGGGCCGCTATCTCTTCAGACTTGGGCCGGGCGACTTCCAGGCTTCGCAGGTATGGCGCCAGGTCTGCCATGTCGTCGTCGCTCAGGTGGGCCGGAGAGTAAGCGGGCATCCCACCCGGGCCCTCTCGCGCCATGCGCTCAACGGTCGCAGGTGGGGAGCCGGCCAGCGAGGGCGCCACCGGCCCGCCTCGGGCGTCTACGCCGTGGCAAGTGGAGCAACCCCGCGTGAGGTAAACGACGCGGCCGGGGTCTGTGGCGCCGGCCAGGTCCGCAGCACCAGCAATTCCCATTGCGTACACAGAAGACACAAGCCCCGTGTTTTCCTGCTTGAGCTCTCGCCCATTCAAGGCTAGTTCCACATCACCAGCTTCTTGCCCAATGAAGCCAAGGGGCGTTCTGCCATAATCAGCCCGGACCGATTGCCAGAGGTTGGAGTGGGTGTCCGGGCTCCGAAGCACAATGACACCAATGAGCGTTATGGCCAGGCTGGCCACTACAGTGAACCCTAGCAAAGGCACAATGAACTTATACGTGAGTCTCTCCTGTCTTGCCCGGGACGGATGTACCCGCTCTGGCGATCAAGGTCACCAGCGCCATCATTCCTATGTAGATAGACCAGGCCACTCCCAGGGCTCCTACTATCAGCCAGACGCCGATGCCCGGAAGCCGCACGCCTGCTGTTTGCTGGTAGAGCTGATCTGAACCAACAACAGCTACATCAATGGCAGCTTGTGCTGGGGAATGCCGGCTGTCACCAAAAAAGTCGGCATTGAGCCTGGCCAGGTCTTCGCTACGGGCCTGAAAACGGAAGGCGGCGATACCCTGGGCGTTTGTCGTAACCGTGCCCAGTTCCATTTCCCCTCCAACGCTCAGGAATTGACCGGGCGTCCAAAGACGGATCTTTGCCCCCGCTATGGGCGCTCCCTTACTGTCCTTCAACACCGCCGTGATCATCACCTCCTCGCCGAGATTCACTTTATCCGGCGCCTGCAG
>JACQUI010000050.1 GCA_016210395.1 Chloroflexota bacterium
ACCAACCCCACCGCAACCGCTGTAAACATCGGCTTCCAGTATTCCTGCCTCCTGACCTCTCTTTCATCTTGTGCCGCTCCAGGTGCGGGTAGAGGGCCACAATCCGGTCCACCACCTGCCAATGAGTGGCCAGGCCGGTTTCGCATACCCCAGCTCTCACTTCCTCAGGGCTGTAGAGCCGCAGCGGAGGAGGGGCTGGAGAGGGGAGGGGAAGAGCCGAGGCTGGAGGGGGCGCTGATGAGGGCTGAGGTTAGGCTGAGCGTCTACAACTTGCTGGGGCAGGAGGTCAGGCGATTGATGGTAGCGCTGCAGGTTGGGGGGATCTACACGGTGTTATGGGGTGGCCGCGACGACGAAGGGCGCGAGCTGGCCAACGGGGTGTACTTCTACCGGCTGCGATTCGGCGGTCAGGTGGAGAAGCACAGGCTGCGGTTGCTTCGGTAAGCCGCTCAAGCTCGGGCTGCAGTCGAGTACCTCTCAAACACAAAGCCGCCCAGCTCGTAGCTGAGCACGCGGCCCTCCTCGTCAAATCTGAATACTGCGGTCTCGCCCGCGGCGCGGCCCCCGCGGACCAGCCATTCTCCTTTCTTATCAGTAGGCTCCAGCGCTGCCGGGGCATGCAGGGAATAGGCAACCCCGCTGTGGGGTGCCAGGCGCAGCGCGCCATCGCGGTACTCGATGTTCACCTGGATCCCAGGGTTGGCACAGTAATGGCCGATGAAGCGCCCCAGGGCCTCAGGGGTGGGTGCCAATTGCGGCGGGTTCAGCGCCGGGGAGACGGCTTCATCGGCGGCCAGCACCTTCTCGAGCACTTCCTGCGCCAGTTCGAGGCCCCCGTGCGGCGGCCACATATTGATGAGCGCCACCACGCCGGTCTTGTGTGGCACATTGAACCACACCTGGGTGCTGAAGCCGTGGATCCCGCCGCCGTGGTTGTGGTACACATGATTGCCGATGCGGGTCGCTCGCCAGCCCAGGCACTGACCCGCTGACCAGTCGGGTTCCACATACTGCGGCCGCTGGATCTCTACCAGGGTTTGGCCGTTCAAGACCTGGGCGCCGCGGCGCTCGCCACCGTCCGTGCGGAACTGGAACGACACCCATTTGGCCAGGTCGCTGACGGTCGAGTGCAACTGACCTGCGGCTGCCAGGCCGTTCAGGTGCGCATAGGGGGCGCGCTCGGGCCGGTCCTGGTAGGGGCTGGGGTTGTACCCGGTGAAGCAGCGGGGGCGCAAGGCCGCGGTGAGGTCGAAGACCGTGGATTCCAGGCCGAGCGGAGTGAGGATGTGGGCGCGGAGGTAGTCAATGCAGGGCTGACCGGCGAGGCGGCACACGACCTCGCCGAGCAAGGCAAAGCCGAGGTTGGAGTACTTCCAGGCAGAATCCTGCGGGATAGTGATCTCGGTCTGGGGGAGACAGGCGAGGATTTCTTCGCGGGTCGGGAAGGTGAGGGCGCCCCAACCGTGGGTTGGCGACTCGGTGACCAGGCCGGAGCGGTGGGTCAGCAGCCGCCGGATGGTCACGCCTTCGATGGTGCCGGCTCTGGCGCGGACCTGGGCGAACTCGGGGAGGTGCCGCAGGAGGGGCTCTTCCAGGCTGAGCCGGCCCGCATCTCGTAACTGCATGATGGCCGTGGTCGTGAAGGTCTTGGTGATTGAAGCCACTCTGGCGATGGTGTGCGCATCGGGCCTGCGGCCGGTGTCGAGGTCCGCAGCACCGAAGCCGCTGGACCAGACCAGTTCCTGGTCGCGGATGATCCCCAGGGCCAGGCCGGGGAGGCGGTAGGTGATGAGCTGTTCCTGGGCCAGGCGCTCGATGTCCGGTATCAGTGCCTCGAGGACGTGATCTGCCATTGGCGACCTCCTGATTTCACTATAGGTGAAGAGGATCCCCTTGTCGCGCTGCGCTGGCGGACAGTCGGGACGCGGCTCCCGCACCACGGAGCGCGCGGCCTTGTCGGGATGGGGTCCCCCGGTGAGCAGGTTGCGGGCCGGCGCTCCCTGGAATGCCTCGCTCCACCGGAAAAGCGCTTGAGGCGCTGATCCGAGAGCAGTACAATTACAGGAGGTATGATAGACCTCGCGCAAAAAGGGGGCAATATGACAGCGCGCAAGCATGCGGACAGGGAGATGATCTGGGCCTACCTGGCGCACTTGAGCTACAACATGTGGTCTGACCGGCCGTGGCCCGGCCAGGGAAACGAGCACCTGAACGCCGCCCCGCATCTCCGCTTTGACCTGAGCCTGTGGGATGATATGTTGGCGAGGATGGTCGAGGCGGGCCTCAACATGGTGGTCATCGACCTGGGGGACGGGGTGGCGTACGAGAGCCACCCCGAGATCGCGGTGCGCCGGGCCTGGAGCACCAAGCGCCTCAGAAAGGAGCTGGACAGGCTCCGCCGCCTGGGGCTCGAACCGATTCCCAAGCTCAACTTCTCGACCGCCCATGATTTGTGGCTGGGGCCGTATTCCCGCTGCGTGTCCACCGACGCCTACTACGGCGTTTGCCGCGAGCTGATCGCCGAGGTCATCGACCTTTTCGACCAGCCGCGATTCTTCCACCTGGGCATGGACGAGGAGACCTTCCAGCACCAGCGGCACTACGACTACGTGGTGCTCCGGCAGTACGACCTGTGGTGGCGCGACCTCTACTTCCTCATCGGGGAGGTCGAGAAGGGCGGGGTGCGCCCCTGGGTCTGGTCGGACTATGTCTGGCATTCCCCCGAGGTGTTCTACGAGAAGATGCCCAGGTCCGTGCTGCAGAGCAACTGGTACTACTACGAGAGCTTCAGCCGCGACAGGAGGAAGAACGAGCGCGCTGTGCGCGTCAGGACCTACCTCGAGCTGGACGCCCGCGACTACGACCAGGTGCCCACGGGCAGCAACTACGTGGACCCGGAGAATTTGCACAAGACCACGGTTTTCTGCCAGAAGCATATCGCCCCGCAGCGGTTGCTGGGCTTCCTGCAGACGGTATGGAAGCCCACCCTGGAGGTCTGTAGGCAGCGCCACCTGGAGGCCATCGCCCAGGTGGGACAGGCCAAGGCCGCGCTCTAGGGGTCAGCTGCGCAGCGTTTGGGAATAGGAGGCTGGGCATATGCCACCTGGTCAATCGGGGCAGCTACAACCCTCGGGTGCAGCCGCCAGCACACTATCCCCCATAATTTTAGCGGCTGGTTTCAGCAGCCCCATAGCTTCTCGCAAGAGAGCGGGCTTCCGCGCCGGATCTCCTGCGGAAAGGCTATTTTTGAGCCAATTCCGTTCCTAAACCCATCCCTTTATGAAGGTTTCTCAAACCCCACCCCCATCAGCTTTAGAACCACCTCGGCCATCCATGCTCCATTGACAAACAAGGAATAATTATCTATACATTTGTTCAGGTAAAATATTATCCTATATGACCCCAC
>JACQUI010000052.1 GCA_016210395.1 Chloroflexota bacterium
ATCTTGGTCTGGGGCTTCGGCGTGCGCGACGCCATCCCCATCCTGACCGTCTCCCAACTGCTGGGGAACGCCTCGCGCGTCTGGCTCAACCGTGGGGAGCTGTCCATGCCCGTCGTGCGGTGGTTCGCCCTGGGCGCCGTGCCTGCGGCCGTCGCTGGTGGCATACTCTTCGCCACGGCGCCAGCGGCCGCCCTGACGCGGGCCCTCGGCCTCTTCCTCCTGCTCCTTGTGGCCTACCGGCACACATCTTGGGGGCGGCGGGCGCGAATCAGCCTGCGGGGCTTCGCGCCCCTGGGAGCCGTCTCCGGCTCTCTCTCCGCGCTCCTGGGGAGCGTGGGCCCCTTCATGGCGCCCTTCTTCCTGGCCTACGGGCTGGTCAAGGGGGCGTACATCGGCACCGAGGCGTTGAGCACGGTCGTGATGCACGTGACGAAGCTGGCCGTCTACGGGCGGTTCGCGCTGCTTGGCACGCACACCTTCGCCATAGGCGTCGCTATCGGAGCGGTCATGTTCCTCGGGTCCTACCTCGGCAAGCGTGTCCTCGGACGGTTGCCGGAGGGGCTGTTCCCCTATCTGATCGAGGGGGTGCTAGTGAGCGCTGGCCTGCTGTTCCTGGTGTGGGGCTGAGCCTGGGCGGATGAAGGTTAGAGACTTGGCTGCCGAGACCTTCTTCGGGCTCTGGCTAGGAAGCTGCGGTGGGCTGCTGCCGGCGCCACAGGTCCTGCCGCACGAGGGCCACGACGAAAAAGAAGGCCGTAAGGAGGATGCCCACGCCGCCCACGGTCATCGGCGCGCCTACCCGATCCACAAGGGCGCCCATCGGCAACACGGACAGGGGCATGAGAGACCACGTCATCATATAGACGCTCATGACCCGCCCATAGAGGGCCCTATTGGTGTTCTCCATGATGAGCACGTTGTTGATGGTCATATACCCCTGGCTCGCTAGGCCCAGCAAAAGCAGGACGGCCAGCGAAAGACTATAGGTCGTAGAGAGAGAGAAGAGCACGAGAGCAAAGCCGAACCCTACGCCGGACGCTATCTGGACCAGGCCGCGGCCGCGACTGCCCGCAAAGTATGCCATCGACAGCGAGCCGACCAGGGAGCCGATGCCGACAAAGGCATACATCAGCCCCAAGCCCAACTCGTCCACGTGCAGGACATCGGCTTGGAAGACTGGCAGGAACTGCTGGAAGGGCATCCCCAGCAGCACGACGACGAACGCCAGACCCATGAGGGTGGCGAGGACAGGCTGACCGAACACATAGCGCAGCCCCACCAGCATGTCTTTGACCGGCCCCTGCCGCGCGGACTCCCGCCTCTCACCGTGTACGTGGGGCAGGCCGACCAAGGTCAGCGCGGAGAGCGTATAGAAGGTCGCCGCGGCGTAAAATGCCAGGCTGGGGTTCAGGGCCAGGAGCAGGCCGGCCGCCGTCGGGGCGAGCACCCGGTTGAGGTTCATGCCCGTCGAGGAGAGGGCGATCGCGTTGCCCATCCGCTGCTGCCCCACCAGCTCCGGGATGATCGCCTGGCGCGTCGGCATGTAGAACGGAAACACGGTCCCCTGGACGATGCTCAACGCCACCAGGTGCCAGACCTGGATGGCACCCGTGTGCACGAGGAGCGCGGTCGTCAGTGCGAGCAGGCCCAGCAAGGACTGCATAGTGATCAGCAGCTTGCGCCTATCGAACCTGTCTGCGGCCACCCCGCCGATGAAGGAGAACACGAGCATTGGGAGGCCGCGCGAGAGCGCCACAAGGCCCAGGACGGTCGCCGAGCCGGAGATATGGTACGCCAGCCAGGGCTGGGAGATGATGCCCATCTGCATGCCCGCCGTGGCGAACAGGGTCCCGAACCACAGCCACCGGAACCCTGGGATGCTCAGAGAGCCGAACAGCCGCGACCACGCGCCTCCGTCTGACGCCTCAATGGGTCCTTCGGTGAGCACCGCTGCCGGGCTGACGCCAGGGTCAGGAGGTCCACTAGGTCTCGGGGTTTCCGCCGGCGTTGTCTCGTGACGAGGGCGGTTAGAGCGTTTCAGCATGCCCGTATAGTTTATCTTCTCTGAAGTGTTTACGCAAGACGTAACTTCCCTGGCCACGGAGCTCGGTCGTCCGGGCCCTTCTCAGCGAGCCACCTGAACCCAGGGACGAAGCCACGGCCTGTCCATGTGAGTAAAATAGGGCGATCATGGCTACCCGCCTCATGCCTCTCGTCGCCATCACGATCGGCGATCCCGCCGGGATCGGGCCGGAGGTGGTGGTCAAGGCGCTGGCGAGCGA
>JACQUI010000008.1 GCA_016210395.1 Chloroflexota bacterium
GCGCTGGAGGGCCATGGCGACGATAGCTTCATCGGGCGCGTTGGCCGGCAGAAGGGAGTCCGCTGGGACAACATCGTGGCCGAGGGAACGCAAGCGCTGGATTGTTCTCGGTGAGATGTTGAGGTCGGCAAGCAGCTTCATGGCGCCGCTATGGTCCGGTCGCTGGCAAGCCAGGCGCCGTACCTCGCTGCCTCATAGATATCCTCCACCTCAAGGAGAGGGTACTCTTCCACAATCTCTTGGGCCGTGTAGCCGCTGCCCAGGAGCTTCAGGACGAACTCCACGGTGATGCGCATGCCACGGATGGTGGCTTTGCCTTCGCACACGCGGGGGTCTATGTGGATGCGGTCAAACATGGCGCTTCCATCATCCCTTATTGCAGGGAGGCGATGCAATGCCTGGGGGGTGCCTTCCGATGTCCGCAGGGCGGACACACAGGTCCACCCCTACGGCGCCGGGCAACCATCCCTCTGGCTCCGTCACAAACCGTCCCCGGCACATGCTGCCTCAAGGGCCGCCGCCGTAGTACACTAGCCGCGTGGAGCAACTACGTATCATAGCTGTGCTTGCGAGCGCCTATCTGGTAGGAGCAGTCCCCACAGCGTACCTGGCGGGACGCTTCGCCAAGGACATTGACATCCGCCGCTACGGAAGCGGGAACGTGGGCGCGTCGAATGCGGGCCGGCACCTGGGCCGCAGGTACTTCGTCCTGGTCGTCATCTTCGACTTCGCCGTGAAGGGCGCCTGCATGGCGCTGCTGCCGCGCGCGCTGGGGCTGGGCATCGAGGCGCAGGCCGTCGCGGGGCTGCTGGCGGCAATCGGCCACAACTGGTCGCCGTACATCGGGTTCAGCGGCGGACGCGGGCTGGCGGTGACGACGGGCGCGCTCCTGGCGCTGTCGTGGCAGATGTGCGCTGTTTCGGTGGCCCTGGGCACGGTCTTTGGCAAGGCCTTCCATCAGATGGGCCTCTGGTCTGGGATTGCGGTGGCGCTGCTGCCGCTGTGGGCCTGGGTCTTCGGCGAGCCTCCCGCGATGCTCTGGTACAGCCTGGCGACCATCGCCATGACGGCGCTGAAGCGGCTGCTGTCCAACCCCGGAACGGCGGCGCCCGGCCTCACGTGGCGGCAGAAGGCGTTGCCCCGGCTGTTGTTCGACCGCGATACGTGGGAGGCCGGCGACTGGGTGAGCCGCGCGCCTGAAGACATACCTCCCCCGGACGGACCCAAGGAGGGCTGATGACGGAGCATTGCTACCGGCACAAGGACGTGGAGACGCTGCTGCACTGCGGGAACTGCGGCAAGCCCATCTGCGTGCGATGCACCGTCCAGCACCCCGTCGGCATCCGCTGCCCGGATTGCGCGCGGTCGCGGCCGGTGGCGGCGCTGGACGTGACACCGCTGCACTACGGGCTGGCCGTCGCGGCGGCGGCGGGCATCGGCCTCGCCGGAGTGGTGGGCATCTTCTATTTGAGCGTGGCGCTGCTGCCGCTAGGCCTGGCGGGGTACTATCTGCGATGGCTGGCGCTGGTGGGCGTGGGCTACTTGATGGGTGTCGGCGTGAGCCGGACGGTAGGCGGGAAGCGCGGGCGCGGCCTGCAATGGATCGCGGGCGTGGCGATGGCGGCGGTGTTCCTGGCATCGGCGTCGCTGGCGGGGCTGGCGCTGGACAGCATGGTGGGGATTCTGGCGCTGGGAGCGGCGGTGTACATCGCGGTGCAGCAACTGCGGGTGTGAGAAGCAGGGCCCCGTCCGTGGTTCGACACGCTCACCATAAACGGGTCCGATGCGCCCACCACAAACGGGACGGTGATTCCGGCCCAGGGGAGACGTGGTCTTGCCTCGGCAGCCGCGAGGGCCGAAGCGAGGCAATGGCGGCGGCCGTGGTGCGTCAATAGAAACGGTACCGGAGAGGTAACGTTGCCCTAGTGTCCCTGGCTTGGTGGCGCTGATCCCGTGGCCCCTGGGCTGCATACGGAACGGACGGAGCAGCCGGTCTATGGTGGAAGCGCTCACCGCGAGCAACTGCCTCTTCACCTCAACGGGGAGCGACAGTGCACCGTGCCGCTCCAGGACGCTCACCGGTTCCGGCAGAAAGGGAGTGAGCCGCTTGCTGCAGATCCGGCCTCCTGCCTCCCACACCACCTGCAGCCCTGTGCCCCGCCTTGGCC
>JACQUI010000053.1 GCA_016210395.1 Chloroflexota bacterium
CACCATCATCGGCCCCTTGAACTCCTGCTCCGTCATGTAGAACATCATCCGTTCGGCGACGACCCCAGCATTGTTGACCAGGATATCGATGCCGCCGTAATGGTCGGCGCAGCTCTTGATGAGGCGCTCGGCGCCCTCGAAGGTGGAGATGGACTCGACGCAGGGGACGGCTGTCCCGCCCGCTGCGCGAATCTCGTCAACAACCTGGAGCACAAGCTCCTTGGTGGTGCCGTTGACGACCACCTTGGCTCCTGCAGCAGCCAAGGCCTTGGCGTAGGCACGCCCAATGCCCCGCGAGGAGCCCGTTACTACGGCTCGCCGCCCATCCAGAAGTCCCATCGGCTACCCCCTCATGTCTCGGTCGCGCGGTGGCGACCGCTACCATTTCAGCCGGACTGGTCGGATTGTGCGCCGGTCAAACCCTACGGTCAATAGCCTTTTGAGGTGAGGCATCGCCAGGCAAAACCGCGTAGGTAGTAATCATGAACGCACACAGCCTCTTCCCCTCGTCGCGAACCTCTACATTGGTGACCATCGTCTTCCGCCCTTTGTGCAAAACACGCGCCTCGGCGGTCACGCTTCCACCTGTGATTGGCCGAAAAAGGTTGACTTTGTACTCGATCGTTGAGAACCCTTCGCCTTCCTTTGCGACTGTCGCGCAGGCAGCGGCGGCCGCCTGGTCTGTAATGACGGCGTAGAAGGCGCCATGGAGGATCCGTCCCCCAGAAGTGAGGTGGGGCTTATGTGTGGCGATCACTCGGGCGTAGCCATCGCCGACCTCGACTGTCTGTATGCCGAGCAGGCCGCTGAGACCACCTTGATCCTCCAGACGGGCTGCGTCGCCCTTGCGGAGCCACCGCGCATCTCCAGTGATTGCCATCGTCACCTCCTCCAAACCATTCGCAACAGCCATTAGCCTGCCCTCGACTCCTCCTCACCTAACGACCGGCTTCAGCGGCCCATGGTAGCAGTCTTCGCTACCTGCATGGGCGCTGCCTCCGGAGCAGCCGGTGCCGGCACCCGATAGAAGCAGAAGACAGCGATCGCCAGCAGGACCAACTGCGCGCTGAAGTAGAGAGTATAGTTGCCAAAAGCATCGAAGAAGATGCCCCCCAACGGAGGCACGAGCGCACCCACGGGCACGGTGAAGGGCGCCATCGCGCCACGAATGGTGCCCACGTTCTGGCGCCCAAAATAGTTCGCCCAGATGAAGGTCGTGAGGGGAATCTGAGGTCCGTGACCCACTCCTAATACAATCGTGGCGAGGAACAACATCGGCACGCTATGGGCGTTGAGCAGCAGGACGACGCCGACCGCCTCGCCCGCCACCCACAAGACGGCGGCCCAGCGTGCACTCATCCGTTCCAGCAAGAAGCCCCAGGGGAACTTGGCCGCAAAGGTGGCAATGAAGAATGCCCACCAAGCCTGAGTCGCGAGCTCACGGGAGTGCCCCAGGTTGAGCATGTGGGGCACAGCGTGGAAACCATAGCCCAAACCTGCCGAGGCAAAGAGGAAGCCCAGCATGATCATCCAGAAGGGCCTGGTGCGGCGGGCCTGGGACAGGGTGAAGGAGACCTCGGAACTGGCCGCCTTTGCAGCCTCCCTGGGCTTGAAGCGGACAAGTAGCCACGCGAGCAGCGCCATCACGGTCACCGTGGGCCAGGCGCTCATCACTAGGTCCAGGGCATGTCCACGATTCCACGCCGAGGGTACGACGCCTACTACGTACAGCAGGGTTGGCATTGTGGCTATCGTGAGCCCACCGGCCACGAGCCAGGGCGTGCCAATCCGCGGCCGCGTCCTCCCAGGCTGACCCTGGGTTGTGCGCGCCAGCCCACCATCAGGCTCTAGCCCATAGTCCTCCGGGCGCCGTCGCATGAAGATCACGGCTGGTATGGTCATCAGCAGCACGGCCATCACGCCCCAGGCGATCATCGCCGCGCGCCAGTCGCGCCAGGCCATAACCCATGCCACAATGGGGATCATCACGATGCCCCCAGTCGAGCTGCCCATCGCGATGAAGCCCAGCGCCCGGCCGCGCATCCTGACGAACCACTGAGAGACGGCGGTCCCCGTAACGACCGTCCCCAGACCGGCGATGAGCGCGGAGTTGGTAAGACCATAGAGCATGTAGAAGGCGAGCAGATTGTGCACCTGGCTTACCGCCACGAATCCAACACCCGCCGCCACACCGCCAAAGGCCAGCAGTAGCCGCGCGCCAAATCTGTCAACCAGTCTCCCGAACAGGGGTGTGATCACCACACCAAGAAGGGTCGAGACAGTCGAGGTAAGGGCAAGCTGCGTGCGGTTCCAGCCAGTTTCCTGTTCGATGGGCACGATGAAGAGCGCGAAGACAGGCGCCGAATAGGCGATTACGTTGGCCATGTAGGCCACAGCTACGACGACCCAGCCGTAGAAGAACGGCGTGCGTTGGGGGAGCGTTCGTCCCCAACGACGATCCGGCCCTGCGGAGGTGGCGCTCACGTTCCTTTTCCCTTCCTGTGTCGTACCGCCGCAGAGGCGTCTGGCTGGCAACAGTGGACTCCGGTCCCTCGGGCGAGAATGTCCAGCAATTGGTGTAGGTATGCCTCGTCCAGTTCGGGATCGGTCTGAAGGTCGTCACTGGACCGGCCAAGCAGCCTCCAATAACGCTCTTTGTAGAACCACCACGCCTTGTTCAGTTCGCTGATCATGATTAGCAGGAAGAGGGGCTTTATGTCAGGTCGCAAAGCACCTGTGCGCTGCTGGTCAGCGATCCAACGACGGATGCCAGATACCAGCTCCTCTTCACCCGGCCAGGGTGCCTTGTCACCCTCCAACCGGGCCCAGAGGCCTATACGCTGCATCGTCTGGTTGCCTCGGGCTCGATAAAAGCCGGTCCGGACCTGGTCGAGGATGTCCCCTTTGATACCAGACGGGCCTTCTTCAGCCAACGTCTGCAGGAGCCGCGCGTAGGCGGAGCGTTTGACAGCCTCGTACAATTGTTCCTTGCTGCCGAAGTGGTGGAGGATAAGCCCGGTCGAAACGCCCGAGGCCCGGCTGAGGTCGCGGATGGAGGTGCCCGCGAAGCCCTTGTCAGCAAAGATGGTGACCGCTGCCTTGAAGATGGCCCGTCGCGTGCCCTTAGGGTCCCGCGTGCGGGTTCGGGCTTCTACCATCTGTCGGCCTCCGGCTAACTTACTGAACGTTCGGTAAATAGCATATTGCAGCTGTCAAGGGGGGCTGTACGATACGATCATCCGGGAGACAGACAAGGACCAGGGGGCTAGGATTGGTTGTCAGCCTGCGAAAATGGGTTCTGGACTCTTCCTTCGAGAAGCCCAAAACCCGTTCGTGCTGAGCTGATGGCTCACCGCCGGAGCTGAAGGGGACCTTCAACCCTACTGTTCAGGCTTCCTGGCGCTGGCTCCAGCACGAAAGATGGTGAGCTACCACGAAGAATCCGATACTCCGTCCGGTCATCTTCCACCGCTAGATGGATTTCATCATGGACATCAGCTTCTTGATGAGCATCTTCTCGGAGCCCATAGACTTGGGGACGCTGTTGGCCAGACGCAGGTCCTGGCTCATGCTGGACCAGCGATAGAGGCGGATCTCGTCGCCAGCGTCCTTCAAGACCCAGCCCGACTCAATGTTCTCCTCCGTCAGAAAGCCCTCTATGCTCGGCAGCTTCTTGGGGTCCACGTCGGTAGCCATGTTAGGAGCCTCCTCCAGCAAGTAGTCCAGATGGTCTATGATATCATGTCCTCAAACGGTGCCGCAGCCGTCGATTGTTGGCCTTCTACAGTATGTAAGGAGCCTTTATGGACTACGGGCAGCGCTCGGTGGAGCTACACCGCCGGACGGCCGGCAAGATAGCGGTGGTCTCCAAGGTGCCGCTGGAGAGCACGGATGACCTGGCCCTGGCCTACACCCCAGGGGTGGGGCAGGTGAGTCTGGAGATCGCCGCCGACAAGGGGCTGGTCAACGAGCTCACCGCCCGCGGCAACCTGGTGGCCGTGGTCAGCGACGGCTCCGCCGTCCTGGGGCTGGGCAACATTGGGCCCGAGGCCGCCCTGGCCGTTATGGAAGGCAAGGCGGTGTTGTTCAAAGAGTTGGGCGGGGTCGACGCCTTCCCCATCTGCCTGGCAACCCACGACGCCGACGAGATCGTGGGTATAGTCCGGGCCCTGGTGCCCACCTTCGGCGGCATCAACCTGGAGGACATCGCGGCGCCCCAATGCTTTGAAATCGAGGAGCGACTCCAGGACATTGGCATCCCGGTGTTCCATGACGACCAGCACGGCACCGCCATCGTCACCCTGGCGGCGCTGACCAATGCCCTCAAGGTCACGGGCAGGAGGCTGGCGGACCTGAAGATCGTCTTCGCCGGCGCCGGGGCGGCCGGCATCGCCACCTGCAAGCTGCTGCACCAGGCCGGCGCCTGCAACCTGATCCTGGTGGATACCAAGGGCGCCATCCACAAGGGCCGCAAGGACCTGACGCCCATCAAGGCGGAGATGGCGGAGCTAACCAATCCCGAAGGGGAGGCGGGCAAGCTGCAGACCGTCCTCCGAGGCGCCGATGTCTACATAGGGGAATCGACGGCCGGGCTCTTGCTGGAGCACGATATCAGGACGATGAACCGCGACCCCATCGTTTTCGCCATGGCCAACCCGGTGCCCGAGATCATGCCCGAGGAGGCCCATCGCGGAGGAGCGGCCGTGGTAGGCACCGGGCGCAGCGACTTCCCCAACCAGATCAACAACGTGCTGGCCTTCCCGGGGGTCTTCCGGGGCGCCCTGGACA
>JACQUI010000054.1 GCA_016210395.1 Chloroflexota bacterium
CGGTGGTACAGCCTCACCTTTGCCGCGGGCCTTCTGCTTGCCATGATCCTTGTCCTTCGAGAGGCCAGGAAAAGGGGACTGGACAGCAGCAAGGTGTCCAACGTGTTCATCTGGGCCATCGTGGGCGGGTTGGTGGGCGCAAGGCTGTTCCACGTGCTGGATAGGCTTGATTACTACCTCGCCAATCCGGTGCACATCATCATGGTCAATGAAGGGGGCCTGGCTATCTGGGGTGGGTTGCTGACGGGAGGCGTCGTCGCTTTTTATGCGGCACGCAGGGAAGGCTTGGCCCCCCTGAAGCTGGCGGATGCCAGTGTCATCGGCATGATCGCCGGACAGATGGTGGGCCGGTTGGGGTGCATCGTCAACGGCGACGCCTACGGGGGCGTGACGGGCTTGCCCTGGGGTTTTGTATACGCGAACCCGGGGGCGCTGATCCCCGACGCCCTCAAGGGGACCCCGACGCATCCGTACCCGGTGTACGAAATCCTCTGGGACGCGGCTCTGCTGGGCATCCTGCTCCTGATCCGGAGGCGCACCGTGCCTGACGGGTCGCTGTTCATCATGTATGCAGTGGGGTATGGGCTGGGCCGTTTCAGTCTGACATTCGTCCGCCAGGAGGCGGTGATGGTGTGGGGCTTGCAGCAGGCGCAGGTGATTGCCCTGGGTGTCCTGGCGCTGGCGGCAGCAGGAGGCGCCTGGTTGGCCTGGTCCAGTAGACCCCGCAGCCGGTTTCAGGTAGCTGAGCCATGAGCGCCAACCCCAACAGCACTCCTGCCCTCTCGATGCGCCATGTCAGCAGGGTCTTTGGTCACGGCCCCACTGCCGTGCGCGCCGTGGACAACGTTGACCTGGAGGTCGCCGCTGGCGAGATCGTGCTGATCATGGGGCCATCGGGCAGCGGCAAGACGACGCTGCTCACCATGGCGGGAGGGCTGCTGCGCCCCACGGAGGGCGAGGTGGTGGTAGCGGGGCGGAGCCTGGCGGGTCTGGCGGACGGGGCCGTGTCGCGCATCCGTCTACAGAGCATCGGGTTCATCTTCCAGTCGTTCAACCTGCTGGCGGCGTTGACCGCTGTGGAGAACGTCGAGGTGGTCATGAAGCTGGCCGGTGTCAAGAGCGGCCCGGCCGGGCGGAAGGCGCGGGAGCTTCTTCTGGGCTTTGGGCTTGAGAAGAGGCTTTCCGCCAGGCCTGCCGACCTCTCCGGCGGCGAGAAGCAGCGAGTCTCGATTGCCCGGGCCCTAGCGAATGACCCCGTCTTGATCCTGGGCGATGAGCCGACTGCAAACCTGGACTCGCAGCGGGGCCACGAGGTGATGGCCCTGCTGAGGGGCATCGCCAAGGAGCAGGGAAGGACTGTCGTCTGCGTCAGCCACGACCACCGCATCCGGGACATAGCGGACCGGGTGCTGTGGCTGGAGGATGGGCGGCTTCGGCAGATTCGCTCCGTGCGGGACCCGGTGTGCGGCATGGCCCTGGACGAGTCGCTCGCGCCAGTGCGCATGCAGGTGGACGGAGTGGTGCACTACTTCTGCGGCGTCGTGTGCCGGAGCAGTTTCGAGGCCCTCCTGGGAAAGGCTGCGGTCTGACATGGCGGCGCGGGGTAGAGCAGGTCTGGTGCGGCGTTGGCTGCCGGTGGCGCTGGGCGCGGCGGCTGCGCTGTTGCTCGTGCTGCTCTACGTGGGCATCGTGAGCTGGGCGCAGGGGCTGGCGCACGCAACGGAGCTGCTGGCGGGGGACCGCTACTTCGTTGGCGCAATCGCCGGCGGCTTTGGGGTCCAGGTGGGGCTCTACGGCTACCTGCGGCTGGTGGTGCATCATGCGGTCAGGATGGCCGCGCCTACGGCAGCCACGGGCGCCGGCACGGGGGCCTCATCCGCAGCGATGGTGGCCTGCTGCATCCACCATGTGACAGACGTGCTGCCGTTAGTCGGGCTATCCGGCGCGGCGGTGTTCCTGAGCGACTACCGCGTGCCCATTATGCTGGCTGGGCTGGCTGTCAACCTTGGCGGCATTGTCATTATGCTGCGCGTCGTGCGCAAGGGCAGAATGCACATGCGGATGGCGGCGGCCAGGCCATCGCCACTGGAGGTGTAGCGTGGCGTGGACACGAACGTGGCTCGCGCTGGCGGTCCTGGCTGGCGTGGCGGCGCTGGGGTGTTCGGGCGCTGCTTCTGGCGGCCCGGCGCTGGCGACCCCCGTGGCTACGCTGAGCCGGTCGGACGATGGACTGGGCGGCGTCGCCGTGGAAGCAGTCTGGGTCTCTGCCGAACACCTTGTTGAGATGGGAGACACGGTGCCAAGGGCGTTTTCGACTGGGAACTACGTTCTGCTGCACTTGAAGCTGGATACTCACTCCGTTAACCTTGTGGGGTATGACCTGCCGCGGCTGGCGGCGCTGGAAGACACAGCGGGACGGAGCATTGCAGCAGCCGAATGGGTGAGCATCAAGGAGGACAGCCACCACAGGGAGGGGTTGCTGGCGCTCCCCGGCGAAAGCAACGAAGCGTGGGCCGTCAGGCAAAGGGAGGCCCATCTCAGGTTGCATGACATAGCGGGTGTGCCGGAGCGGACGTTCCGGTGGCAGTTCTAGCGACTGGAATCCAACCGAAGGAGGACACTATGGCGAAGGATCCGGTGTGCGGCATGAACGTGGACGAGAAGAAGGCGCAGATCAAGGCCCAGTACCAGGGGAAGGCCTTTGTCTTCTGCAGCGCGGGCTGCAAAACGACGTTCGAGAAGAACCCTGCCGGATACGTGAAGTAGCGGACGTCTGGGCTTGGCAGAGTGACGATACGGAGAAAAAAAGAGCGAGGGGTGATGTATGGAGCGTGAGGAACAGGTCCGGGTTTTGGCCTATCGCCTGTGGGAAGAGGAAGGGAAGCCTGAAGGCCGCGCCCTTGAACACTGGCTGAAGGCGGCCCAAATGGTGGAGGAGAACAAACAGCCCGTCGGTGCGGCCGCCGGTCCATCTACCGGCGCCGCGCATTCGGCTCTACCTTCCACGATGGGGAGACCAGCCAGGCCCAGTCCAGGGAACCGGGGGCGGCGTGTTTGACGCCGCGTTCTACCAGGCTGTCCTGCCGGACCGGGTGGCGCTGGAGTGCAAGGGCAACCCCGGGATGACGCCGGTGGTGAAGCTGCACCTGAGCAACGGGCAGACGCTGGACGTGTGCCACATTGTGCATCTGGATGGGAGATGGATGGCGGTGCAGCATTTCCGCGATGCCCAGACCTGCCAGGACATGGATATGGCCTTCCTTTCGTATGAGCTTGTTGCCATGGTCAGTGTCTCGATGCAACATACCGCAAGCCGGAGTATGGGGTTCCGATTGACGCAGGAAGCCGAAACCGTTCAAGGTCATGGTGCAAAGGCCCGTCTATGAATACGAAAGCACTTATCGCAGCCGCAGCCAGGCCTGGCGCAAGGCTGGGCTTGAAGCTGGGCCTGCCGGTCATCACAGTGGCGCTGCTGGCCGCGTGCGGGTCTGGCGGAGGCGGCTCTGCTACGCCGCAGACCCCAAAGGCCGGCGGCGGGAGCGACGCATCGCTGGTCTTCGACAAGCGGACTGTGCACCTGGGGAACATCGAACAGGACGCGCAGGGCGTCGCGACGTTCATGGCGCTGAACTACGGGGCGATGCCGGTGGACGTGGGGCCCAGCAATGTGAAAGTGCTTCAAGGCGCCGACGGCGCAAGCGCCCTCCAGGGCAGCCTCTCTGTGCTGCCCCAGGAGGCATCGCTGGTGCCTGTGAACATCGGCCCATTCAGCCGGCTTGGGCCGCATCGTTTTCAGTTGGACGTCGCCTCCAGCGACCCGGGCGCCAAGAACACGACCCTGTACGTGGACTTCAACGTTGTGGAAGGGCTGGAGCCGGCGAGCGGCGGGCCCCGCCTGCGGATTGACAAGCAGTCCATTGACGGGGGCAACGTCCCGTACGACTGGCCGCTGTACGAGCAGTTCACGCTGCGCAACGATGGCGACGCGCCCCTGGCGCTGGGCGGCGCGGCGGTGCGCGTCGAAGCGGGGTGCTGACCGCCTGAAGTAGTGGTCCGTGCGGCCACACTCCAGCCTGGCGAGTCAACGACGCTGACGCTGCCGCTGTTCATGGGGATGCACCAGGGGATGGGCGGGCCGCACCAATTTGCGGTGGATATCAAGAGCAACGACCCTGTCGCGCCCATGCGGACCGTGGTCTGGCGGTTCAACGTTCAATAGCAGGAGCGCATAGCAAGCAACCGTATGACCTCACCCCCGTAGTCCCTTCTCCGATGGGGAGAGGGGATAGCGACGCAGTCGCGGGGGCGAGGTCTGCTTTTGCCAACTGGTGCGCTAGTACCCATAGGTGCGTTAGTAGGTAGACTCCTCTGGTGGTGGAGGGGTGTGGTCCGCCTCTCCCTCTGGGAGAGGCCGTCCCGATGCCATCGGGACGGGTGAGGGTGAAGGTCTGCTTACTACCAACGTCCAATATGACAATGAGCAAACATACGATTTCGATGCGACTGCTGGCTGCGCTGGCAGGGTTTCTCCTTCTGGCCGCCGGCTGTGGCGGCGGCAGCGGCAGCGACGGTCTCAACTCATCTCAGGTTGCCCGTGGCCGCGCCATCTACGTGGCGAGTTGCCAGCAGTGCCACGGCGAGGCCGCCACCGGCGAGGGCCGCGCGCCCAACGCGCCGCCTCATTCCGTAGAGGGCCACACCTGGCATCATGCCGACGGCCTGCTGGTTGGCGTGGTCCTGGGCACGTTTCAATACCCGGGCCGCGAGATGCCCTCCTTCGGCGGCGTTCTGACGGAGGCCCAGGTGCTGGATGTGGTGGCTTACTTCAAGACGAACTGGGGCAAGGACCAGCTCGATTTCCAGGCCGAGGCGAGCCGCAACTGGGAGGCGCAGCAGCGGTAGGGGAGAGAGGTAGGGGCACGAAATACCGTGCCCCGGCGTGTGAGGGGGCATGTAGGGGCGCGGTCGTCGCGCCCGTCTCCGCGCAGGCAGGCAAGGGCGTGAGACGCGGGCAGGAAGACCCTGCCCCTTGGCTTCTTTCTGGGGCCGCCGAGCGCCTCCAGGTTCCCCCGGACAAGCTGGGTGTTGGGATGGTCGGGGCCGAGGGTCTTGGTAAGGATGCTTAGGGCGCGCTGGTAGTGCTCCCTGGCCCCCGGCAGTCGCCCACAAGAGGAAGCACGCTGCCCAGGTTGTTCACGCGGATGGAGACGTTGGGATGGTCTGGGCCGAAGGCGGCCTCGGCTATCCCCAGGGCGCGCTGGAAGTGCGCTTTGGCCCCAACGAATTGGGCCATGACCAGCAGATGCAGCCCAACGCTGTTCAACACCTCAGCCGCCTGCTCCATGCCAGCTTGCAAGGACTCTGCGCGCTCCGTGACAGCCAGGGCGTGGGGGAGAAGCTGGGCGCATCTGGGCCAGCCGGCCACGTTGGTCTGAATGTCTCGGGGGTAGGCATAAGACGCAAACCCGCCGCCCTCTCTGCCCACTGCTTCCTGGCCGCGGCGGAGAGCCTGTCTCAGGCGACTGCCTGCACCAGGCGGTGCACCGTCAGGCTCTGCTCCGTTGCCTCCAGGAGGGAGAAGCGCCGCCAGGGCGGCGACGGCGTAGTCCATGCCGGTCCCGCTTTCCACTGCCTCGCGCAAACGCGCTTGACAACTGTGAGGCCCCCTTCTGCCAGTAGCCAGCGGGGGACGGCCTCTGGGGCCAGGAAGGCCAGCAAGTTCAGCAGGTCGGCGGAGGCAGGGCAGAGCTTCCGCGCCTCCTGCAGGGAGAGCTGCCAGGTAGTCAGCACGGTGTCGGGGTAGTCGTCCGGCGGGGGAGCGCCCTTCTTGAGCATGGCATTGTGACTGCGGCGGAAGCGGGACAGGTAATCCCCAAAGGAGATGGCAGTCTCGGCGGCATAGGCGGCGGCCTGCTCCAGGGCCAGGGGCAGGTAGCCGAGTTTCAGGGCCAGCGCCCCCGTGCCAGGGCCGTCCGCGCGGCCTGTCCGTTTCAGAAGGAACTCAACGGCTGCTTCCGGGGTGAACCCCGATCCACCGCCTGGGGTTGGCGTCGCCGGTACCGGAGGGGTTTGTGGGACCAGAACGCGGTGGTGGGACGCTGGCGAGGGCGACACGAGTGCACCGGGAGGCTGTTGGGGGAGAG
>JACQUI010000055.1 GCA_016210395.1 Chloroflexota bacterium
CGAGTTCGACTCTCCCCCGTCTCCACCAACAGGGGTAGTTGAGACCTCGGTGTTTAGCAATCGGAGCCTCACTTGTGGCGCCAGTGGACGGGGAGATCAGCCCCATCGGCACAATCCGAACTCCCCGTCCAGTCAAGCTATCTGGCATGGGACCATTCGACCCTACTAAGTCTCACGATTCCCAAGAGTTACTCCCTTCTGGCGTGGAGGTCGTGGGCGCCCATACCTGGCTGCAGCCTTTGACCCAGGCAGTGTGACATGCTACTGATAATCTAATTGCGAGGGAGCTTTGGGAATTTGAAAAAGAGGGCCTTGAATATCGATTATCCCGTATCGCTGGAAGGGACAGCATATCTGGGTCCATGGCGCCCATAGTAAGGGCCATAGCTCGACCCGATGCGCCAGCTTATGGCCGGCTCAAGCAGCCCAGCCCTGCTTTAACTGACTTGACTGTCGCCTGTCCCAGGTGATAAAAGGGTAAGGCGATTGTGCCCTCTACCAGAGCCGCCTGCCGGAATGATGCGGAAGGTCAAGGGAGGTTGCCGTGGACTTTGAATATCAGTATTCGCCAGAGCAAGAGAAGTTTCGGCAAGAGGTGCGGACCTGGCTGGACCAGAACGTGCCGCAGGGCACGGCGTCTTCGGTAGACCCTGAAGAGATGACCGCCGAGCTTTTCGCTTTTGCGCGGGAGATGCGGCGTAAGCTGGGGAGAAAGGGCTGGCTGAATCCGACCTTCCCCAAGGCGTACGGAGGGGGAGGTCTGACCTCAGAGCACGAGGTGATACTGGATGAAGAACTGGAGCGCAGGAGAGTGCCGATCCTCTTCAGCAATCCGTTCCTTAGCGCTGCTCTGCTGGTCTGGGGGACCGAGGAGCAGAGGCAGAAGTTCCTGACCGGGTTGCTGACGGGCGAGATCATCGCCTACCAGGCGTTCACGGAACCCCAGAGCGGCTCGGACCTGGCCAACATCAAGTGCACGGCGGTGCATGATGGCGACGACTGGATCATCAACGGCGTAAAGTGCTTTGTCACCGGGCCGGGGCCGGACCGGGCAGACATCCTCTTCGGTCCCATCATGACCGACCCCACCTCGCCCCGGCACCGGAACCTGGGGTACTTCATCATCCCTGGGAAGGCAGCCGGAGTGAAGCTGGTGCCCATGCGCCTGCTGAACGGCAATCAGCAGCACTTCGTTTACTTCGATAACGTGCGGGTGTCGGCGGAGTACCTGATCGGCGGCGAGCGCCAAGGCTGGCAGGTGACTATGACCAGCCTGGAGGAAGAGCATGGGGGCCGCGGCAGGCCAATGTCACCGAACGCGGCCTCGGACTTGATCACTTACGTCCGACGCAGCAAGCACAATGGGGGAGCCCTAGGGCAGGACCCCTTCACACAGCAGCAAGTGGTGGACAGCTACATCGAGTCCCATATCGCGGGCCTCCTGGCGGTGCGTAACTACTCCATGTTCGCCCAGAGACAAGAGATGTCCTATCACGGCTCCCAGACCGCGATCGTGGGGCGGGAGACCGGGATCCGCAATAACACCCGCGCACGGGACATCGTGGGTCTCTACGGACAGTTAGGCACCCATGAGCCAGGCGCGCCTTTCGGAGGATGGCTGGAGGTCCGTTACGGGCGCTCGCTGCCACCCCACGCCGGCGGAACATTGGAGGTACAGAAAACCATCGTCGCCCGGCGCATCGGCATCAGCAGGACCCAAGAGCGGGCGGCGCCGACGCCAGCCACCGCGACCAAGTTCACAGCCTGATGGCTGGCACGAACGTGGAGCTTTTACTCGAAAACCGCACGGCAGAGGCGGAGGTGGGTTCCTGGGCTGTCATCGAAGCGTTGTTCCGCCACGCACAGGGGATGGCCCTGGCTGAGGATGCCCTGCTACAGGCGCGGTTCGTGGAAATCTTCATCGATAGCGAGATCGAGCGGCTGCTGAGGACGCGCAACGAGCACATGGCCATCGCCGAGCAAGCGATCACCTACGAGCAGGCCCAGCACGCCCTCTGGCGACAGCAGGGGGCGCGGCGCCTAGCAGGGGCCATCGGCGAGGTGACTGGTCCGTATGGCCTACTTGGGGGCGAAGATGCTTGGTGTCCCCAGGGCGGCGTATTCGACCTCTACCGTAGGCAACGCCTCGCAGCGCAGGCTCGCGAGCCATGGTCGGATGAGAACGCCACAGAGATGGCCGCGGCGCTGGGGCTCGCATGCGACGGCCAGGAGTCCGCTGAGCGATGGCTGAGCGAGACAGGCTGCTGGGCCAGGGCAACCAGCGCCAGGCCTGCACGAATCTCATAGCAGCACGCAATCAAGGGAGCAGAGGATGGAACTGACATTCAACGACGAGCATAGGTTGCTCCGCAACGCGGCGCTGGATTTCCTGAAGACAGAGGTGCCACGAGAGCGCGTGCTGGAGATCGACGAAAGCCCCGAAGGCTTCTCACCAGACCTCTGGTCACAAATGATCCGCCTGGGGTGGACCGGCATGGGCATTCCCGAGGAGTTTGGGGGCAGTGGTAACTCTCTGGTTGAGCTGGGCGTTCTCTATGAGGCCTTGGGGGAGTACGCGTGTCCGGGACCGCTGCTCTCCGCTGGGGTCTTGAGCGCCAACGTGATCCTGGAGGCCGGCGACGCGGCCCAGAAGAAGAGCATACTAGGCTCCATCGCAGGGCAGGGACAGATCGTGGCCCTGTGCTACACCGAGCCCGATTACGGGTGGGGCGCGGAGAACGTGAGCCTGCCTGCCACACGGCGCGATGGCGGGTACGTGCTCAACGGGAAAAAGCTCTTCGTCCCCGATGCCCATATCGCCGATCGCCTGCTCATCGCGGCCCGCACTTCGGCGGCAGCGGCGCCGGAGCAGGGAGTCTCCCTCTTTTTGGTAGACAAAGCAAGCAAGGGTGTGTCTATCCGCCGCCATAACGGCTGGATGAGCGATAACCTGTGCGAGGTGGACCTATCCAACGTGGCCGTCCCGGCGTCGGCCCTGGTCGGCGAGGCGGGCAATGCCTGGGGAGCGATCGAGCGAGCCCGCGACCGCGCGACCGCCGTGCTCTGCACCTACATGGGTGGCGGAGCGCGCAGGGTGACAGATATGGCCATAGAGTACAGCAAGAGCCGGGTCGCCTTCGGAACGCCCATTGGCACCTTCCAGCGGGTGCAGGACCACGTCATCATCGCCCTCAACGACGCCGACTCCATAAAGTGGACCGCCTTCGAAGCGCTCTGGAAGCTGGATGAGCGGCGCCCTGACGCGCCTCTGGCCGTTTCCATGACCAAGGCGGTGGCGAGCGTGGCCTTCCCGCGCGCGTGCGAGGAGTCGCACCAGGTGCACGCCGGCATAGGCAGTGACCTCAACTTCGGGCTGACCCAGTACACGAAGCGGGCGCGGACGTTACAGCACTACCTGGGCGACACAGCCTTCCATAAGAAGCGGATGGCCAAGCTGCTGAAGCTGGACCAGGCGGAGGCAGCATCCCTGCCAACCCAGCCGTCGACCGGCGGCGGTCGCTAGCCGCCCGCTGACAAAACGCGCTCACGCCGCGTGGGGCGAAGCGCCTGCTGGTTGACGCCGCGGGCACTAGCCCAATGCTCCGGGATCAGCTCGGCGACTTATGTGGTCAGCCCTGGCCCTGCGACCCGTTAGGGTGGTGCGTCGCGTAGTGCGCTAGGCGCCCGATGTTGAAGCCCTCCGCGGCGGCGTAGTCGCCCTCCCGTAGGGCCTCCAGCAGGTCCCGTTCGTGGCGCACGGTGCCATTGAAGATGGTGACGCCACGGCCCAGTCCCTGAGTCGAGTGGGCATCGCTGCCGCCGGTGCCGCGAAAACGCCGGATACCAGCCACATCCTGGGCCAACCGGTTTTCCGGCTCAAGGTTGCCCCCGTTCACGACCTCCAGGTTGTGGACGAGGTCGAAGACTGGGTGAATCGAAGCCTCGCTGGCTGTCTTGGGGAGCCTCTTGGGGTCCTCGAAGAGCACGTTGCGGGTGTAGGTCCCAGCCGGGTCGAACAGAAAGCGGAAGGGGTGAGCCAGGATCATGTAGCCGCCGATCTGGTTTACCAGCTTCCTGAGCCGGTTGATGTCAAAGACGCCCGATTCGTACTCGTCCATGCCCAGGACGATGACGTGCCCGGCGTTGGTATAGACCTCTAGGCCGCGGACAATAACTAGGTCGTGCCGTTGGGCGAACTCATCGAACTCATGGCGCGGCCAGCCTTCGTGCTCAGTCACCAGAAGACCGGTCAGGCCGATGTGCTTGGCTTCGGCCACCATTTCCTCGGGAGTTAGGCTGCTGTCCCGGCTGCCCTTGGTGGTGTGGACGTGGAGATCAAAGACGGCTGACATTGCGAACAGTGTAACCTATTCGCCAAGCCAAGGGCGTAGGCGCACTAAGGTGCGCAGGCTGGCTGGGAGAGAGCCTGTAATTCCAGGACCATATCTCTCGCCGATGGCGTACCGTCACCCGTGCGCACAATGGCATGCCGCTTTGCTTCACGCCTACCTGCCCTTGAAGACGGGCTTGCGCTTCTGCCTAAACGACTGGACATACTCCGCGTGGTCCTCCGACTTGAAACACACATCCAAGCCCATGGACTCGAAGGTGAGGGCCGTATCCAGGTCGCTGACGGAGCCCTGGTAGAGCGGGTAGCAGATCCCTCCGCCCCAACTGTCTCATACGCACTGAACGAAGTACAATCTCCCCGTCAACAAGTGGTACTATAGGGGGGATTGAGGTGCCGCAACAAGTTTCTCGCTGACCCCAACGGGGCTCTAGTAAATCTGGGCTGTCGAGAGACTGTGCTCCGTCACCCCCGGGGCAGAGGCCATTTGGGGTTTAGGAGGAGCCTATGACAGCGAGTATCAAGGATAAGGTGGCCATAATCGGCATTGGTTGCACCCGGTTCGGTGAACGTTGGGACAAGAACGCCGAGGACCTAATGGTGGATGCGGTCTACGAAGCGTTAGAGGATGCAGGGCTTGAATCCAAGGACATCCAAGCGGCCTGGCTCGGCGTCCACACCTCCTTCGGGACCGGCCAGCCCTTGGCTCAAGCGGTGAAGCTGGAGTACATTCCCATCACACGGGTTGAGAATGCCTGCGCTACCGGTAGCGACGCCTTCCGCAACGCCTGTTACGCGGTGGCGGCGGGCGTTTACGACATCGTGCTGGCGACTGGGGTAGAGAAGCTCAAGGACAGCGGCATGACCGGGCTGGTGGGCGGTGGCGGGGGGGCTGGCACCAACATATCGCCACCCACGCCCCCGCCGGTGCAGTTTGCCCTGGCAGCCCAGCGCTATGCCCACCACTACGGTGTCAAGGCCGAAGACCTTAAGAAGGCCCTGGCCCGCATCGCGGTCAAAAACCACCACAACGGCTCCCTCAACCCCAAGGCCCACTTCCAGCGTGAGATCACGCTGGAGCAAGCCCTTAACGCCCCTATCATCGCCACCCCCCTAGGGCTCTTCGATTGCTGCGGCGTCTCCGATGGCGGTGCGGCCGCCATCATCACCCGGCCCGAGATCGCGCGCCAGCTCCGACCCGACTACGTCCTGGTGAAGGGGCTGGGGCTCACCTGCGGCGGCCGCCAGGGGACCTTGCAGAGCGCCTACGACTTCGTCCACTTCGAGGAGAACGTCACGGCGGCCCGCCAGGCCTACCAACAGGCAGGCGTCAACAACCCCCTTAAGGATATAGACCACGCCGAGGTCCACGACTGCTTCTCCATCACCGAGCTCATCATCTACGAAGACCTGGGTTGGGCGCCCCGAGGCAGGGGCCCGGAGTACGTCACCAACGGCGTCTTCGACCTGGAGGGGGAGCTGGCGGTCAACCCCGATGGCGGCCTGAAATGCTTCGGCCACCCCATCGGCGCCTCCGGCATCCGCATGATGTACGAGGTCTACAAGCAGCTCCAGGGCAAGGCGGGCCCCAGGCAACGCAAGAACCCCACCCTGGGGCTTACCCATAACCTGGGCGGCACGCCGGGCTCCTTCACCTGCGCCGTCAGCATCCTGGGAGGACGCGACTAAGACCGCCGGCCCAGAGTAAGATCAGCGAAGTGGGGCCGGCCTTGCACCGACCAGACCGCCGGATAGTCCTTGCCCTTCTCGTCCTACTGGCGCTAATGGCCGCGGCCTGCGGCCCCCGTGCCCAGGAGGTCGTGGGCACGCTCGTGGACGTCCAGGCGACCTCCCTGGTGGAGATCAGCTCGTTCAGCATCGAAGCGCCCGCCCAGGGGCGCCTCGACTTCACCGTGAGGGGAGACGTCGGCTTCAGCGCCAGCCACCTGCGGGAGCACATGCTGGGGGGCGAGCGGGTGAAGGTCACCTACGTCCGCGAGGGGGACGGGCTGCGGGCGCTGCGGGTGGAGGACGCTCCCTAGCGCGTATCTATCTGGAAGGCCAAGCTAACCTTAGCGCCTGGTTGCGGCCACTCGACATAACTAACCAGCAGCCAGGAGCCGCTGGAGCGCCTCTTCCAGCTCCGCCGCCGGGGTGAAGCCCTCGAACTTATCGAAGACCCGCCCGCGGCCATCCACCAGAAATGTATAGGGCTCCGTGGGCAGGTTCCACTCCAGCACCGCGGGCCGCAGCGAGCGGTCGCTGCCGCCCTTGAGGAGGCCCACCGGATCGTTGTAGACCTCGATGTGGATGAAGCCCACCCTGTCTCCGTATTTAGCCTTCAGGGGTTGCAACTGTTCCACCGCAGGCCCGCAGGTGCGGCTGGTGCAGAAGGCCGGGGTAGCGAAGACGACCAGGAAGGGCTTGCCCTGAGCGATGGCGTCAGCGATGGCGAGCCGATAAAGGTCGGGGTCGGGCGGACGGGCGGTGGTCAGCTC
>JACQUI010000070.1 GCA_016210395.1 Chloroflexota bacterium
CAGCTTTCTGCTTGAGGGCCTCCAGCACCTTGCCGGGGGACATGGGGAGCTCGGTCAGGCGGACGCCGATGGCGCGGGAGACGGCGTTGGCTACGGCCGCCAGCGGCGGGACGATGGGCACCTCGCCGACGCCGCGTACGCCGTAGGGATGGCCCGGGTTCGGCACCTCCACCAGGACGGTGTCGATCATAGGCAGGTCCAGGGACGTGGGCATACGGTAGTCGAGGAAGGTAGGGTTGGCCACCGCGCCGTCTTTTGTGTAGACGTACTCCTCGTTCAAGGCCCAGCCGATGCCCTGGGCCGCGCCCCCTTGGATCTGGCCCTCCACGTACGTGGGGTGGACTGCCTTGCCGACGTCTTGGACGGCGGTGTAGCGCAGGATGGCCACCTTGCCGGTGTCGGGGTCCACTTCCACGTCAACGATGTGGTGGGCGAAGGCGTTGCCGACGCCCGGCGGGTTGGCGGTGGCGCGGCCAACAATGGGACCGCCGCTGCCGTTCAGCCGGTGAGCAAGCTGCTTGAGGGTCATGGACAGGGCGGAGTCGGTCTTGTGCTGCAACGTTCCGTTTCGGTACTCCACGTCCGTGGGAGCGACGTTCCAGATCTTGGCGGCCCGTTCGACGAGCTGGCGAAGGGCGTCCTGGGCGGCCTGGTAGCAGGCGGTGCCCATCTTGAAGGTCACGCCGCTGCCTCCCGCACCGGAGCTATAGCCGATGGAGTCGGTGTCCACGACCGCCGGGCGGACGTCCTCTGCGGGCACGCCAAGGACTTCGGCCACGTGCATGGCCATGGCCACCCTGCTGCCGCCGATGTCGGGAGAGCCTTCGATCAGTGTGATGGTGCCGTCGGGGTTGACGCTCACCACGGCGCTGGCTGGGCCTGTGCCGTTCATCCAGGCGCCGCTGGCAAAGCCGCGTCCACGGTACTTGCCCGTGAGTGGCGCCGAGTAGTGGGGGTGGCTCCGCGCGGCCTGGAGCACCTCAATGTTGCCCACCTTGCCGAACACGGGGCCGGGCACCTGGCGCGTGCCCTGGTTGGAGGCGTTGAGCAGGCGGAAGGCGATGGGGTCCATGCCCAGCTTCTCGCACAGCTCGTCTACAACGGACTCGACGGCGTACGCGCCAGCCGGGGATCCAGGCGCGCGGTACGCGGCGGCTTTCTGCACGTTGATGACGACGTCGTAGGCGTCAATGCGGGCGTTGGCGATATCGTAGGGGCCGAACATGGTGCGACACGCCCCGCCGACGGGCGAGCCGGGGAATGCGCCTGCCTCGTAGATGAGCCTCGCGTCCGCAGCGACGATGCGCCCGTCCTTGCGCGCGCCCATCCTGACGCGGATGTGGGTGCCGGAGGTTGGGCCGGTGCCGGTGAAGACCTCAGCGCGGCCCATGGTGATCTTGACTGGTCGGCCCGACTTCTTGGAAAGCATGGCGGCCACGGGCTCCAGGTAGACGCCGCCCACGCCCTTGGCCCCGAAGCCGCCGCCAATCTCCATGGGCACGACTTTCACGCGGGAGTAAGGGAGCTGCAACATGCGGGAGATGTGGTCGCGGAACCCGAAGTGGGACTGGCTGCTGCACCAGATGGTCAGATAGCCGTCGTCACGCCAGTAGGCGGTGGCGGCGTGTGGCTCGATATAGCCCTGGTGCACCTGCTCGGTGTGGAACTCCCGTTCAACGACGACTTCTGCCTGGCGCATAGCTTCTTCCGGGGCGCCCAGGATGAACTGGTAGTGGTTGGAGACGTTGCCCCGCTTCTCGCTGTCGCCGTAGCCGCCGGCCCGGAGGCTGGCGTTGGTCAGGGGGACGAGCCGCTCGTGCAGGATGGGCGCGCCGTCCTTCATGGCTTCGCGGCCGTCCAGGACTGCGGGCAGCACCTCGTAGTCCACGCTGATGAGGGCCAGGGCCTCTTCGGCGATGTCGGCGCTGGTGGCGGCAACGGCGGCAACGGCGTGTCCCCTGTACAGCGCCTTCTCCCTGGCCATGCAGTTCCGGCTGTAGAAGCCGTAGTTAATGAGCGCGCCCTCTTCCAGGTCGCGGATGTCGGCGGAGACGTTGGGCATGTCGTCACGTGTCACCACGGCCTTCACGCCAGGCAAGGCCAGCGCTCTGGAGGTGTCAATGCTCTTGATGCGCGCGTGGGCGTGAGGGCTGCGCAGGATTTTCCCATAGAGCATGCCGTTGAGCTGGATGTCCGCGCTATAGCGGGCCTGGCCCGTCACCTTGTCCACGCCGTCATGGCGGTCGGGGCGGGTGCCGACGACGGTGAACTGCTGGGCGCCGGGAGCGGGGGTTGCAGGGGCCTGGGTCACGGTGCACCTCCAGAGTAGTGGGCGCGTGGTGTGTTTGCGGCGGCGTTGTGGAGCCTGCCGCTCGTGTTGGGGGTATGGTACACCCTGGCGGCAGCAGCGCAAGGGGGGAGGGCATAGGGCAGAGGGCATGGGGGAAACACGGGAGGAGGAGGCGTGGAGCACGGTTGAGCGGACACGCAAGTCCGCCCCTACGGGGATGGGCAGGCGCGTTTCGCAACAGGAAGGACGGGGGATAGATGAGTCTGCACTGCGACGTTGCTAGTGTTTACACATCATGGATATGTGGGGCGGTTCGTGCTATCATTCAGCGCAATAGCTCCCCTGCCACCCTGTAACACGACCGCAACACGCGCCTCCTTGTAGCTGCCGCACGGCAGGTGTATAACTTCCTGCATCGGGCCCACGCATATCCCGCCGTGGAGGTGGCCATGCTTGACCTCTTGGTGCGCAATGGACTGATCATTGACGGCACCGGCAGTCCCGGCTTCTACGGCGCGGTGGGCGTTGAAGGCGACGAGGTCAGCATCCTGCGGGGCAGCCTGGACGGCGTGCAGGCTGCGCGGGTCATAGACGCCGCCGGCCACGTGGTCTGCCCCGGCTTTATAGACGTGCACTCCCACGGCGGCATGACCATGATGAAGGAACCGAGGCACGAGCCGAAGGTGCGCCAGGGCGTCACCACCGAGCTCATCGGCATAGACGGCAACTCCGTCGCCCCCTTCAGGTCGCGGGAAGAGCTGCACCGGTTCATCTGGCTGGACTCCGGCCTCAACGACTATCCCCCCATGCCCGCCGACTGGCTTACCGTCGCGGACCTGCTCACCAAGTTCGACAAGAAAGGGGCAGTGAACATCGCCTACATCCTGGGCAACTCGCCGGTGCGCATCTGGTCGGTGGGGTGGAAGGACCGGCCCGCTACTAGGGCGGAGCTGCAGGACATGAAGGCGGTGGTGCGCGAGGCGATGGAGGAGGGGGCCTTCGGCCTCTCCACGGGCCTGGACTATCCGCCCGGCTCCTTTGCCGACACGAGCGAGCTGATCGAACTGTCCAAGGCCGCCGCCGCTATGGGCGGCATCTACCACACCCATACGCGGGGCAGCTTGCGGTCCAAGGGCCTCCTGGCCCCCTGGGAGGAGGCCCTGGAGATCGGGCGTAAGAGCGGCATCCCCGTGCACCTCACCCACTACCGGCAGTCGGCCGAGGGCGTGGGCAGCCACCAGGACTACCTGGGCCTGGTGGAGAAGGCGCGGGACGAGGGCATGGACGTCACCTTCGACTGCTACACGTACGTCTACTCCAGCACCAGGGCGATCATCGCCTGCCCGCAGTGGGCGCAGGACGGCGGGCCGGAGCGCCTGATGGAGGCGCTGCGGTCGCCGGACGAGCGCGCCGTGATGAAGCGGGAGATGGCCCAGGCGCGGCGCAACTATCGCGAGGGCTGGCTGACCAACTTCAACCAGCCGCACAACAAGCAGTACGAGGGGCTGTCCATCGCCGAGATTGCCCGGATACGGGGCCAGGACGAACTGGACACGTTCCTGGACCTGCTGCTGGACGAGAACCTGGGCGTGACGACGGTTGGCCTGGGCACCAACCCACAGACGCTGCCGGACTTCGTCTCGCACCCCTGCGGGATGATCGGCAGCGACGCCGTCTTGATGGGCGATTTCCCCAGCCCGCGCACCTACGGCTGCTTCCCGGTTGTGCTGGCGGAGTTCGTGCGGGCGGAAAAGCACCTGAAGCTGCCCGAGGCCATCCGCAAGATGACGTCCTTCCCCGCGCAGCGGCTGGGCCTGAAGCACCGTGGCATCCTGAGGGACGGCTTCAAGGCGGACATCGTTGTGTTCAACCCGGAGACTGTGAAGGCGCCTGCCACCCGCTGGGAACCGAAGCAGTTCCCAATCGGCATCCCCTACGTCATCGTCAACGGGAAGGTGGTGGTAGACACCGGCGCGCACACCGGCGCGACGCCTGGGCGGGGGTTGCGGCATGGGAGGGACTAGGGGCCTCAGCATTGCCGTTCGTGGTGAGCTTGTCGAACCACGAAGGGTTGCTATGTTGGGCAGGCGACGGGACGCTGCCGCGTCCCTGCGATAGGCGACGGTCGTGAGAGATTCTTCGCGAGGCGGAGAGTGGTGGAGAGCAATGGTGGTTTGACCACCTCGCTCTAGAATGACAAAACACCTCGTTGATCCTGCAGGACATCCCCTGGCTATTTGTTCAAAGGCTGTGAGTAACGGGAGGGCCTATGCAAGCCCAGCGGGTTGACACCATCGTCCAGGGCGGGACCGTCGTCACGGCCACGTCCGCCTTCCCTGCCAGCGTCGCCATCAAGGGCGAGCGCATCGCCGCGGTGGGGCCGCAAGAGGTCATGCCTCCCGCCAACCGGACCATAGACGCAACCGGCAAGCTCGTGTTCCCAGGACTCATAGACTGCCACGTCCACCTGCGGCCAGCCCCCGGCGACGACTGGAGCATCGGCCCAAGGGCTGCGGCCCACTCCGGCCTCACCACCATCATTCCCTTCGCCGGCTATAACCGGGACACCCAGGAGACCCTGCCCCAGGCCATCGCCCGCATCAGGGCCGAGGCGGAACGCAACTCGGTGGTGGACTTCGGCCTGCACTTCATCCTGGGCAATACGCCATACATCCTGGAGAGCGTGCCCGATGCCATGCGGCTGGGCGTGACCTCGTACAAAATGTTCATGACCTACGACAACCGCTCGCCGGACTCGCTCATCGCCCGCGTCATGGACGCTGTCGGCGGCAACGGCGGCGTCATGCAGCTCCACTGCGAGAACGGCGAGGTCATCGAGTACCTGATGAGCAAGGCGCAGGCCGAGGGCCGCGTCAAGCCCACCGACTTCCCCGCCACGTGCCCGCCCTGGGCCGAGGCGGAGGCCATCAACCGGGCCATTCTCTTGGGGGCGATGACCAACTGCCCCACGTATGTGGTGCACCTGAGCACGAAGCTGGGGCTGGAGCGCATCATGGAGGCGCAGGCCCAAGGCCAGCGGGTGTGGACGGAGACCTGCCCCCAGTACCTGCTGCTGGACGAGGGCGAGATGGAGCGCCTTGGCCCGCTGGCGAAGATCGGGCCGCCGCTGCGGAGCAAAGACCGCGTGAACCAGGAGGCCATGTGGTGGGGGAGCCAGCACGGGTACATCGCGTGCGTGGCCAGCGACCACGCCCCGGCGCTGCGGGAGGCCAAGGAGCCGGGCTGGAAGAACATCTTCCGCAACGAGCAGGGGCAGCCCATCCCCTTCGGCGCGCCGTCGCTGGAGACCATTGTGCCGCTGATGTACGGCGAGGGCGTTGCCAAGCGTAACCTGCCGGCCTGGTGGATGGCCCGGGTGCTTTCGGAAAACCCGGCGCGCATCTTTGGCCTGTATCCACGCAAGGGCGTGATCCAGCCGGGGGCCGACGCCGACCTGTGCATCTGGGACCCCAACGCAGAGCGCACCATCTCGGCTCGCAATCATCACAGCACCACGGGCTACACGCCCTACGAGGATTGGAAGGTGAAGGGGCGGCCCTGGATGACGCTGCTGCGCGGCAAGGTGCTGCTGAACGCTGAGGGCCGCCTGGAGCAGCAGCCCGGGTACGGTAAGTTCCTGCCGGAGGGCGGCCCAACGCCGCCGATCGCGGGACGGGTGTGCTGAGGGGACGGGCAAGAGGGGCATAGGGCATACAGCATAGGGCACAGGGGTACACGGGCAAGCGGGCATAGGGGAACGAGCGAGGAACGGACATGGCGAAGAATCCAAGGCTTGGGCGTACGGAGGCGTCATGCTGTTGTGTACAAGGGAAGCTACAACGGCAACCGCCTTGGGTTCTTCGCCTGACTGCCGTCATGGCTCAGAATGACAGCAATAGGCGTTTGGCACCTACGGTCGCCTGCGAGTGGAGATCTCGGTAAGGAGTTGGACTGCCGGATGGCGCAAGGAGGGGAGGTACGGTATGAGCGACTATTTGGATAAGTTGTCGGAGTTTGTGGCGGTGACGGACTAC
>JACQUI010000051.1 GCA_016210395.1 Chloroflexota bacterium
CCCCAGGGCGCAAGCCCTGCGCCCCTACGGGGACACCCCAGCGGCCCCTACGACCCCGACGCGACGCCTGCGGCCCGCGTCGGCTCTGGCTGCTCTTGAAGCATGCTCAGCAGGCGGGCCTTGGCCTCCTCGCGGCGGCCGCCGAAGTAGAGGTCCATCAGTTCGCCGTCCATGCACTCCTGCCAGCGGTCGGGGTGCGGGCGCAGGCCCTTCTTGCGGACCTCGCGGCGGACTTCGGCGAAGAGGTCCGCCATCTCCGCCCAGCGCATGACGGGGCTGGCGTCCAGCTCCTCTCGCAGACGGCGCGCCAGGGCGGGGCTGAGGCCGCCCGTGGAGATGGCGAAGGTCACCTCGCCACGGCGGACGATGGCCGGCGCGATGAAGGAGCAGAGGTGCGTGGTGTCAACGACGTTCAGGAGGATGCCGCGTTTTTCCGCCTCTCTGGCGACGGCTTGGTACACGCGGGGCCTATCGTTTTCCACGATGGCCAGGAAGGCGCCCTCCAGGTCGCCCGTCTGGTAGTCGCGGGAGACCCAGTCAATCAAGCCGCGCCCGGCCATGTCCTTCAGGACGACCGAGACTTCAGCGTTGATGAGCGTGACTTTTGCCCCGGCCTCCAGCAAGCCGGCGACCTTGCGTTCAGCCTCGCGCCCGCCGCCGATGACGACGCACGGGCGGCCTGTCAGGTCGAGATAAACAGGATAGTAGTTACCCATGCAACTCCCCCGGGCCGCGTGGGCGGCGGCCTTTTCGGCCTGCGAAAACCGCCCAATAAATCGAAGTAGATTATATCGGATTTGGGTAGGTTCGCCTCTCAGCGCAAACCCCTGGCGCGGAGACCGCGCCCCTGCGTTACGCTTCCGCGAAGTAGCGCACCCTGGTCTTCTTGTACTCGCGGTAGCTGTACAGCACCTGATAGTCGGTGATCCCTGTCTTTGAGGAGATCTCCCCGGCGATCTCTTCGCACCGCTCCTTTGAGGTGGCGTGGATCATGGAGAAATGGGTATAAGGCCAGTCAGGGAACGTTGGGCGCTCGTAGCAGTGGGTGACGGCGGGATGGCTAGCCATCAAGCGGCCGACCTCCTCGGAGCGCTCGGAGGGCACCCTCCACACGGCCATGCCGTTGGCGCGGAACCCTGCCCGCCTGTGGTGCAGGACGGCGCTGAATCGGCGCATGATGCCCCGGGACTGGAAGTCGGCGGCATGAGCGAAGAGCTGCGCCTCGCTAATGCCCAGCCGCTGGGCCATGCCCAGGAAAGGACGCGGCATGAGGGGCAGGTCTTCTTGCATCTCCCGGATGACCTTGACCTCGAAGTCCGTCACGGGCTCCACGCTGTTCCACTTGCCCTGGCCGTCCTTGTAGCCGTCGGGGCTGTAGTAGTCGTAGGCGGCGCTTTCACCCGAGACCATATCAAAGTTGACGCCGATCTTGAAGAAGCGCAGGGTGGGCATGATGCGCACGGCTTCGGCGCCGGTCTCGCGTCCCAGCCGCTCCACAGTCTCGCGCAGGTCCTCGTATGGGGGCACGGCGATGGTGAACCACAGGTTAAAAAAGCTGTTGCGCGCGTAGTTGTGGCTGACGCCGGGGTGCCTGTTGATGTGGTGGGCCGCCCTGGTCAGGGACTCCTGCGAGAAACGCATGGCCACCAGGGTGGTCTTGTACCCCAGCCGGCGCGTATCGAAGATGGCGCTGATCTGGCGGACGACGTTCTTTTTCTTCAGGCCGGCGACACGTTGGATAGCCTCGGCCTCACTGATGCCCAGTTTCTCCCCCATGACTTTGAACGGTTCCGTGTCCAGGGGGAAACTGGACTGGATGAGGTTGAGGAGGCGCTGGTCTTGTGGTTCGAGGGCTGGTGTATTCATGGCGCTCCACGGTCGTCAGGGCAACGCCGACTTACTTGTTTCCCTTGCCGTACTAGCGGCTCTAAAGGCCATCGTAGCCCTGTGGGGCCTGCGCTCCCTAGACACTGCATCTAGATGTTCCGACTAGTGTCCTGTCCCGTTGTCTTGGCCATAAGAGCCGTCTCTTTCAGCAGACTTTTCCCGCCAAGGGCCAGATCCATCGCCCCTGGCCCCTCTCCCTGCGCTTCACTCAAAGGGGAGGCATGTGGGGGACACCCCCACCCCCCGGCGCACGGATACGCGAAGGCGCAGCGAGTTGCCCTTCGCGATGCTTTGCTGTTCTCCTTTGACGAGGCTCTTCGAGGTGCATGCGCCGTGGCGCAACCTATCTGCCGGTGGAGTAGCGTTTGTCGTAGGAGCGGATGATGCCCTGGAGGACCTCGTCGGTGATGGTGTTGACCTGGAGCCACGTCCGGTATACTGAGGTTATGGTGTCTTCGCGGGGCGTGGCTTCCTGCAGGCCCTGGACCAGCGAGTTCCGGAAGAAGGCAAAAGCCTGGGCGGCGTGTTCCAGCGGCAGGCCCAGCCGGGAAGTTTCCGCGCCGTACTCCTCGCCCACGGAGCGAGCTTCGGAAAGCAGGTTCTGGCGCTTGCTGCGGCCGGCAATGAAGTCCGAAGCCAGGGTCAGGATGCGGTAGCCGAAGAGGCGCAGGCGGGTGCGGTCCTGCTCCGGGATTTGCTCGTACCATGCCTGGCTGAAGACGGTGCGCTGATGGAGGCGGCGGCGGATGTGCCGGAGGGCTGCCTCGGCCATGGCGCCCTGGGTAGAACCGTCGCCGGCGGCAGGCTGGGCTTGCTCGGTGAGGGCCTTCAGGTCCGACATGGCGAAGCGGCGATGGCCGCCGGGCGTGCGGTAGGTGCGCACCAGGCCCTTATCGGCCCAGCGGCGAAGCGTCGCCTCGTTGACCTGAAGCATCTGGCATGCTTCGCCAAGGGAGGCCCATTGCTGCTGTTCGGGGAACGCTGCTTTCGCCATTAGGAGGTCTCCATCGCCTTCCCTTGCTGCCTCACGTCAACCCCTGCAAAGCTATACAATTATGACCAATCGCCGAGGGCCGATATTCAGCATACCAGAGGGCCCTAGACTGGTCAATGGGCTAGAAGACTGAGGCCGGGAAATCACCCCAAACCTCGTTCCTAGAGGGGCTTCTGATGGATTTTGAGAAGCAGCGCCGCAAGCTGGTGTCCCTGCTGCGCCGCGAGGTGCGGGACGCGCGCGTTCTTGACGCCCTGGGCCGTGTGCCGCGCGAGCTGTTTGTCCCGCTGCCGCACCGGCATCTGGCCTACGAGAACATGGCCTTGCCCATCGAGGAGGGGCAGACGGTCTCGCAGCCGCTGATGGTGGCGGCGATGCTGGCCGCGCTGGAGCTGAAGCCTTCGGACCGGGCGTTGGAGGTGGGCACGGGTTCCGGCTACCAGGCGGCGGCGCTGTCGCTGCTGGCGCGGGAGGTGGTATCGGTGGAGCGATTGCCGGCCCTGGTGGAGAGCGCCAGGGAGCGGCTTGCCTCCCTGGGGTACGGCAACGTGCGCATCTTGCAGGCGGGCGACGTGCTTGGCTGCCCGGAGCTGGGGCCGTACGACGCCATTGTTGTGGCGGCGGGCGGCCCGCTGTTGCCGCGGGCGCTGATCGAGCAGCTTGCCGAGGGTGGCCGGCTGGTCATCCCCGTGGGCTCACGGCTGGAGCAGCAGCTCATGAAGGTGATCAAGACAAAAGAGGGCTACTTCCTGAAAACGCTGGGCGCGTGCCGCTTCGTGCCGCTGGTGGGTATGGGCGCTTGGGAGGACGAGGGGGAGGGGGGCGAGGA
>JACQUI010000058.1 GCA_016210395.1 Chloroflexota bacterium
GCGCAGTGCGCCTCCGCGCTCTCCGCTCTTCCTACCGCTGCGGTTGAGGCTGAGGTTGGGATTGGGGTTGAGGCTGTGGCTGCGCCTGCTGGCGGGGCCGGGGTGGGGCGTTACGGCGCGGGGGACGCTGGCCTCGCGACGCGCCGGCGCCCACAGCAGCCTCTTCACGGCGCGCAGGCTGCTGGGCCGCCGTCTGCTCCTGCCTTGGCTGGGTCTGAGGCACCTTTGCAAGCTCCTGCGTCGTGTGGTGGGCGCAGGTGTATCCGGCGATCAGGTGAGTCTGTCCCTGTACGCGCACTTCCTTGCCATGCACGTACTGCAGATTGCGTCCGCAGACCAGGCACTTCGCTGGCGGCCACACGTGGCGCACGACATTCCCGAACTGGTACAAGCAAGCCTCCTCGGCCCCGCGTCTACCTTGGGCAATCGTCTGACGGTCATTGTAGATGCACGCGCTTCCGCATACAAGCTTCCCGACCTTCGCCGGGGCGACCCCCGTCGCTACGTCCTCGACCCCTGCCCCCTTCCCTCCTGGGCGCTTCCTTCAGTGACTCTCCGGAGTCGCTGGGTGGAGCGACCTCACCCTGGGGCGTAGTCAGATCCTGGGACGAAGGCCAAGGGCAGAGCGACGCCAGAGGGAACCGCTCTCCCCCAGACGTGGGGCCTGCGAGCACCGCGACTCGCAAGGGAGTCGGCCTCCCATTCATGCTTCGACAAGCTTCCAACGAACGGCGACGGAATGCGTCACGAGCGTGGGCGATGGCCGCTGTACCCCGCCCCGACCTCTCTCCTCCGATACATCGAGAGCCTTCGGCCCAAGGCGTTGGGGAGAGGGAGCAGGTCCTCACTCGCCGTTCCTTGCCCTCGGTCACGGCCCTGGCGGGCCGTGAGGATGCTCAGCACGAACGGGAATGGAAGGTCAGGCTCCCGCCTTCGTCCCGGCCCCCGGTACCCAACCCCTGAGAGTTCGCCAACCGGGGTATCTCCCAGCTTCAGCGAGCCAGATATGGTCACTCCCCAGCGACCTCACCCTGCCTCAGCACCCCAAGAGGCCCCATCTCATCCATGCCCAACATGCCCACACGCTCCAACTCCACCGTCAGGAATCCCGCCCAGACCCCGCCCCAACGCGTCGGGGCATGTGGCTGGCGCCCCAGGTGGGTGTGGCTGCCGTTCATCCCTCGATGCGGCGTGCGGGTGATGCATTCCCATCCTGTTGGGTACTATTCGGTATACGTTTGGTTGAAGATTCCCTGAACAACGAGACTCCGGCCAGTGGTCCGGCGTTATACAAGGTGTGGCGTTGTGGTGTTCAATGAGCATGAAGCTTGGGGGCGAGCGTTCGGGAGTGGGGGGCATCGTGGGAACATTTTCTTAACAACAGCCGTCTAGAGTAGTGACACGCGGTCTTGGATGAGAATGCATCCATTACCGCAGGGCCGCATCAAAGGTAGTGAAAACGGGAAACCGGACCCGTTCGAGACGTAGAGAGGAGCGAGGCCCCAGGATACCAACGGTCGGGCCAACCCACCGCCGGGCCTGGGGCTGATCCAAGGAGGCAGCGATGTTCTGGCTGAAGGGCTGCAAGCATTGTGGCGGCGACCTGTATGAGGTCAACGATCTTGGGGAGCGCTATATCAAGTGCCTCCAGTGCGGTCGCGAGGTCTACAATGTGGCGGAGATCACCGTCGAGCCGTCGGTGGTCCGGCCGAAGGCCGAGGCACGGCGTCGCGTGAGCGCCGCCTAGCGCGACGTTCTGCACACGCCAACCCAGGAAAGGTGGAGCGGTGATGACCGCCCCACCTTTCCTTTTCTCAACCGGAAGCACAGGCGCGCCCGGGTCGAGCGCTTGTCGGCACCTCACGGTCGGTGTAGGCTGGGCGGCTGGAGGCGCTATGCCAGCCGGTCGAGACGTGGTCATCCTTGGAGGCGGGATCACCGGGTGCGCCGTCGCACGCGTGCTGTCGCGTCGCGGGCTGTCCGTCACCATCATCGAGCAGGAGGCGGTGGCGAGCAAGGCGTCCGGGGTCGCCGCCGGGCTCCTCCCCCCCTTCTACGAGTTCGAGAAGCCGGGCCCGCTCACCGACCTCGCCCTGAAATCCCTCTCCACGCACCGTGGCCTTGGCCGGCAGCTCCGCGAGGAGACCGGCATCGACGCTCGCTACACCCAACTGCCGTTTCTCTATCTCGCCTTCACCAAAGCCGAGGAGGAGGCACTGCGATCTCGCCTCGCCTGGCAGCGCGCCACGGGTCTCCGGATCGAGGTCGTGGACAACGCCACTGCGCGCGAGGTCGAGCCTAGGCTCACGCGCGAGGCCCCGTGGGCGTCGCTGTCCCTGGATGAGGCGCAGGTGGAGGCGTACTCCCTGACGCTTGCCTATGCGGCCGACGCCGAGCGTCACGGCGCCCAGTTCGTCTACGCCGAGGTGACCGGCCTGAGACCGGAAGGCCATCGGGTTGCCGCCGTCCGGACCGCGCGCGGCGAGATCCCATGCGGCCAGGTCGTGGTGGCGATGGGCCCGTGGTCATGCGTGGCGGGGGAGTGGCTTGGCGTGCCTATCCCAGTCAGCCCGCTCAAGGGCCAGATCGTCATCCTGCGACCGCCGGGCGGCCCGCTGAAGGCCGTGGTCATGCACCACCTTGGGTATCTGGCCACCAAACCGATCGCCGGCACCCTGGCCGGGACCACCGAGGAAGAGGTCGGCTACGACGCTGTGCCCACGTCCGCGGCTCGCAAGCAGATCATGAGCGCGGTGCTGCGTCTCATGCCCAGCGTGGAGGCGGCGGAGGTCGTGCGCATGGTGGCTGGGCTACGCCCCATCACGCCGGACCGCCTGCCGATCTTCGGCCGGGCGCCGGGTTGGGACAACGCGATCATCGCCGCCGGCGCGGGCCGCAACGGCGTGCTGCTCAGCCCTGTCACAGCCGAGATCGTCGCGGCGCTGGCAACCGGCGAGAACCCCGGCGTGGACCTCACGCCGTTCCGACCGGAGCGCTTCGTGTAGGGCGGATACATGGGCATCCGTTGGTATAGGATGGTTCCATATCACCCGAACAGATGCAATTGGATGGCTCAACTGCTTGACTTGCCGCTACGGTTCTGTTACGTTTCCGTTGCGAAAAAAATCACACCGGCCCGTCCCGCGCTTCAGCCACTTGGCACCGGAGAAAGCATGCCAACGACTCGAAAGGCGGCGCTCTGGTCCCTCCTCGGCGCCGCGCTCCTGATGATCCTCCTGGCAGGCTGCAACGGCGATCTACCTCAGAGCACAGTCAGCCCCACCACAACGAACACCCGCGACATGCAATTCCTGTACAAGATCATCTTCTGGGTCGCGGCGGGCGTGTTCGTGCTGGTGGAGGGGCTGCTGGTCTATGCAGTCGTCCGCTTCCGGCGCAAACCCAACGATCCGATGCCGAAGCAGATCCACGGCAACCGGACGCTGGAGATACTCTGGACGGTGATCCCCGCCGTCATCCTGGTCGGTGTGGCGGTCCCAACGTGGCAGAAGGTATTCTCGCTCGCCGGCCCACCCCCAGCCGACGCGTTGCGGGTAGAGGTGATCGGCCACCAGTGGTGGTGGGAGTTCCGCTACCCGGACCAGGGCTTTGCCACCGCGAACGAGATGCGGGTCCCGGCCGGACGACCCATCAGCCTGGAGATCACGTCCAAGGACGTCATCCACTCGTTCCAGGCGCCCAAGCTCTTCCAGAAGATGGATGTCCTGCCCGGCAAGGTCCGCAACGTTGTTTTCACGCCCGAGCAGGACGGCGAGTACCACGGCCAGTGTTTCGAGCTGTGCGGCGACGGCCACGCGGACATGCGCTTCCGTATCTTCGTCCTGTCCGCGGGGGACTTCGACGCGTGGATAGCCAAGCACAAGACGGTCCCCCAGGTCACGGATGACCTTGCCAAGCAAGGCCAGCGGATCTTCCAGACCAAGGTGTTCCAGACGCAGCCGGGAACGCCTGCCCTCTACGGGTCGACGCCACGGTGGGGCTGTGTTGCGTGCCACACGGTGGGCGCCGCCGGCGCCGCCATCGGGCCGAACCTGACCTACCTTGGCGAGCGGACCACACTGGCCGGGGCGATCATGCCCAATACACCCGAGAACCTAGCCGCCTGGATCCGCAACCCCCAGCAGCAGAAGCCGGGGGCGCTCATGCCGCGCCTTGGCCTGAGCGAGTACGAGGTCGAGGCGGTTGTCGCATTCCTGGAGAGCATGAAGTAGCGCGGCCCATTGCGCCTGCGCATGGGCGCAGCATCCGGCAACCGGAGCGCTGGAGAGTGCCATGGCAACGGCAACGACCACCCTTGCCCGTCCCCGCTTTCAGGACATAGGCAGCGTGATGTCCTGGATTGCGACAGTTGACCACAAGAAGATCGGCGTGCTGTACGGCGTCACGGCGTTCCTCATGTTCCTGGTGGGGGGCGTCGAGGCGTTTATCATCCGCCTTCAGCTCATGCGCCCCGACCAGGCGCTCGTGACCCCCGAGGTCTACAACGAGCTCTTCACCATGCACGCCACGACCATGATCTTCCTGGCAGTCATGCCGCTGAGCGCCGCGTTCTTCAACTTTGCGGTGCCGCTGCAGATTGGCGCGCGCGACGTGGCGTTCCCGCGCCTCAACGCCTTCTCCTACTGGGTGTACCTGGCGGGCGCGGTCATTCTCAACAGCTCGTTCATCTGGGGCGCGCCGAACGCGGGCTGGTTCTCCTACGCCAACCTCTCCTCCCAGTACTCCCCGGGCGTGGGCGTGGACTTCTGGGGGGTGGGCATCGCCGTCCTGGGCGTCTCCTCCCTGGCGGCATCCCTGAACTTCATCGTCACCATCTTCACCATGCGCGCGCCGGGCATGTCGCTCACGCGGATGCCGGTGTTCACATGGATGACCCTAGTGGTGGCGTTCCTGCTGATCCTGGCGCTGCCGGTGATCACGGCGGCGATCATCTTCCTGCTGTTTGACCGCAACTTTGGCACGAACTTCTACGCCCCCCTCATGGGCGGGGACGTCCTGCTGTGGCAGCACCTGTTCTGGATCTTTGGGCACCCAGAAGTGTACGTCCTGATCCTGCCCGCCATGGGCATCGTGTCCGAGGTCCTGCCCACCTTCTCCCGCAAGCCGTTGTTCGGCTACATGGCCGTGGTCATGGCGGGGGCGGTGATTGCATTCCTAGGCTTCGGCGTGTGGGCGCACCACATGTTCACGACGGGCATGGGCCCGGTGGCCAACGCCGCGTTCTCCGCCAGCACCATGCTCATCGCCATCCCCACCGGCGTGAAGATCTTCAACTGGCTCTTCACCATGTGGGGCGGGTCC
>JACQUI010000056.1 GCA_016210395.1 Chloroflexota bacterium
CCGAAGGCCTGGTAGCCCCACAGCGTGCCGAGGCGTCCCAGGCCCGTCTGCACCTCGTCAAAGATGAGGAGCAGGTTGTTGCTGTCGCACCAGTCGCGGACGGCGCGCAGGTAGCCCTCCTGGGGGATGATGACGCCGCCCTCGCCCTGGACCGGCTCCAGCATGACGGCGCAGGTCTTCTCCGTGGTGGCGCGCTTGACGGCCTCCAGGTCGTTGTACTCCACGTTGACGAAGCCGCTGGCCAGGGGCTTCCAGTTCTCCTGGTAGTGGGGCTGGCCTGTTGCGGCGACCATGGCAAGCGTGCGGCCATGAAAGGAGTTCATGGCGGTGATGACCTCGTAGGCCCCCTTGCGGTGCAGCTTCCCGTACTTCCGGGCCAGCTTTACCGCGCCCTCGTTGGCCTCCGCGCCGCTGTTGGAGAAGAACACGCGGTCCAGGCAGCTATTGTCCACCAGCGCCTGGGCAAGCTGGAGCTGCGGGATCGTGTAGAACTGGTTGGAGGTCTGGAGCAGGGTGGCCGCCTGGGCGCGGATGGCGTCCACCACGGACGGGTGGCAGTGCCCAAGGTTGTTCACCGCCCAGCCGGCGGTGAAGTCCAGGTACTCTTTCTCGTTCTCGTCCCACACCCGAGTACCCTGGCCGCGCACGATGACCACGGGCTGGCGGCGCACCACGAACATATAGTACTTGCGCTCAAGGTCTTGCCAGGTGCTCATAAGGCCTCCTCGTTTCCGAAAGGTGGTTTAGTGGTCTGCGGTCTTCGTGTAGGGGCAGACCTCGTGTCTGCCCCGTCTCCTGGGCGGGCGGACACGTAGGTCCGCCCCTACGAATTACGCTCCGCTAGGCCGCAGCCCTGGGCGCGGGAGTGGGCGTAGGCGTTGGCGTTTGGGCGGCCTCCTGCGCCAGCAACTGGGACAGCCTCTGGATGGCCTCATCCAGCGTAGTAATGCCCTGCTGGAGGTCCCGCAGCGCCTTCCGGATGTTTTCCAATTGCTGCGCCGCTTCTTCCGTGCCCGGCGGCGGCTGTGCGCCTGGGCCCGTCGGTTCCGTCGGCGTCACCCTGCCGAAGAGGGATCCCAGCGCCACGTCCAGGCTTGGCTCCATGACCACCCGCCTGGACGTCGCCAGGATGACCCGCTTGAGCTCCGGCAGGCGTACCCCCTCAGACTGCAGGTATATAGGCTCCACGTACAGCACCGAGTCGCCCAGCGGGATCACCAACAGGTTGCCCCGGATGACCTGTGAGCCTTGCTGGTTCCACAGCGTGAACTGCTGGGAGATGATGGTGTCGTTGTTAATGCGGGCTTCGATCTGGATGGGCCCGTCTATCTGCGCGCCACCGGGGAACCTGAAGGCCAGGAGCTTGCCGTAGTGCTCGCCGTCCATTCGCGCAGAGAGCCAGCCGACCATGTTGGGCTTTTCCAGCGGGGTAAACGGCAGGATCAGCACGAACTCCGGCTTCGTCTCCCCCGGCAGGCGCATGATGACGTAGTAGGGGACAACAGGCTGCTGCTCGCTCCCGAATATCTCCAGGGGGATGCTCCACAGGTCTTCGTTGTTGAAGAACCGTGTGGCGTCGGTCACGTGGTACTTCAGGTAGCTCTGGGCCTGGAAAGTGAACATGTCCTCCGGGTAGCGCAGATGCGCCCGCAGGTCCTGCGGCATCTCTTCAAGGGGCTTGAACAGCGTGGGGAAGATACCGGCGTAGGAGCGTACCACAGGGTCCGTTGGGTCGGCGATGTAGAAGTCTATCGTCCCGTGGTAGGCGTCCGTGACGATTTTGACGCTGTTGCGGACATAGTTGAAGGTATCGCCGGAGAAGGCGCTGGTGAATGAGACCGAGTAAGGGTAGCGGTCGGAGATGGTGTAGGCGTCCTGTATCCACACCAGCCGTCCGTCCTCGGCGATGACCAGATAGGGGTCCCTGTCCAGCATGAGGAAAGGCGCCACAACGGCAATGCGCTCCTGGATCTGCCTGCGGTACTGGAGCTTGCTCTCCGGCGAGACGCGGTCGCTGATGAGGAGGTTGATGTCGGCGAACTGCCAGGCGTAGGCTAGCCTGCGCGCAAAAGAGCTCAGCGCCACGCCTCCTTGCCCCTGGTACTGGACGTAAACGGGCAGGTCCTCCTGGGTGGGATGGTCGAACTCGGGTTGCTGGCTGTTGGCGATGACGTAGCCCTCGGTGTTTTCACCGAAATAGATCTCCGGCCGTGTCACGGCGAGCTTGCCTGCCGGCGGAATGTCCTGGACAAGGAACGTCGGCCTGCCTTCCGCTGTAAACTCCGTCACCGGGCTAGCCGCTGCGCCGTAGCCGTGTGTGTACTGGAGCCTCAGGTTCACCCAATTGCGGGCGTCGGCGGGAAGGTTTTCCGGAGCCAGCTCCCTGGCGCCCACCAGGACCTGCCGGTATCTGCCGTCCACCACGTACCGGTCAACGTCCACGTCTCCGAACTGGTAGTACAGCCTCAGGTGCTGGATCTGGTTGTACGTGTCCATCAGGGGACGGGGGTCCCAAAGCCGGACGTTCCGCACCGTCTCCTCGTTTGCATTGATGTCTTCCAGGTTGGCTTCCTGGTAGTCGTATGACCGCTCCTCGATGCGGTCGAGCGCGAATGCAGCGCGCGTGAGCTGGATGTTCCGCTCGATATAGGGCCGTTCTTTCTCAAGCTCGTTGGGTTCGACGGTTATGCGCTGGACCGCAGCGGGGTAAAGCTGGCCGCCCAGGAACAGGCCGCCGAGCCACAGGCCAATCGCCCCGATGATGAGGCGGTTGCCTCGCCGTCCCTGCAGCCTGGGGCTGATCGTCGCCAGGAGCATCGCCCCGGCCGCAACGGCGAGGGCCGCTATCAGCACCAGCATCACCATGCGGGCGTGGACGTCGGCGTAGGTGGCCCCAACCACCGCGCCGTTCTTGCTGAAGAGGAGATGGTAGCGGTCGAAGAAATGGCTGCCCGCCAGCGCGAAAAAGGCAAGCGCGCCCAGGACGGCCAGGTGCGCCCTCATCCTTGGAGGAACGCCAAGGGGCGCGCCGCGAAAGGCGGCGTGCGCCAGGTAGGTCACAGCCACCACAAACAGCGCGACCAGGAATGCCGTTAGCAGCCACCCCTGAATGAATCGGAGGACGGGATAGGTGAAGACATAGAAGGCGATGTCTTTGTTGAACACCGGGTCCGCAACGCCAAAAGGAGTGCTGTTCGCCAGGCGCAGCACTGGTTCCCAGTGGCTGGATGCAGACACGCCAAAGAAAATGGAGATGACGATTGCGCCGAGGACCATTGAAAGAAGGAGGAACCGGTCTAGCCACTGGATCGTCTCCGCAGGCAAGGGCAGCACCGATTCTCCCCGTGAGCTGCGCCGGACAACCCACAGGTTAGCGCCTAAGAACAAGCCAAACGCCGCTGCGCCTGCAAGGAACAGCAGCACCTTGGCGCCAAGCACGGTGGTGAGCACGTCCAGGAAGCCCACGCTGCTGAACCAGAGCCAGTCTGTGTAGACGTTGCGGGCAAAGTTGATGCCGAATATGGCGAGGACAATGGCGAAAAAGACCACGCCCCACTTCAGCAGGGATCCGGCGTTCGCGGGCAGCGCCAGAGGCGGCATGCCTCCCGGCTCGCCAAAGGGTGGGAATCCGCCGTTCTGTCGCATCTAGCGCCTCCCCTCTGCCAGCCCCGCCCCCGGACAAACGGGCAAACAGGCAAACAGGCCTTCACCTGGACACACAGGCGCCGTCAACAAGATAGGACGCATGTCACCCTCACCGTTGGCAGTAAGTGTCATCTTGCCTCCTTCCGGCATGCGGGCGTTTTGCCTGTTTGCTCATTTGCATGCCTGCCCGCTTCCCCCTACGCCGTCACCCACGTGCCCTCGCTGCCCTCACCCATGGCCCGCGCCAGGGCGCCGGACGCGCGGCCATCAAGGATGCGCGCGGCGGGGACGCGCCGTTCCAGGGCGGTGACGCACGCCTCCAGCTTCGGGATCATGCCCCCTGCTGCCGTGCCGCTGGCGATCAAGTCCTTCGCCATGCGGACAGACAGGCGGGGGATCACGCGCCTATCAGAGTCCATGACGCCTTCCACATCCGTCAAGAACACCAATCGCTGAGCGCCCAGCGCCCCTGCCAGATGGCCGGCGGCCGTATCGCCGTTGATATTCAGGAGCCCGCACGGGTCGCCCGGCTTTTGCGGCATCCGGATGCCCACGGGCGCGATGAGCGGAATGAACCCCTTCTCCAGGATGTCCAGAACAGGCTCAGGGCTCACCTTCACGATCTCTCCCACCAGGCCTAGCTCCGGGTTGGCAATCACGCATTGAAGGAGAGCGCCGTCGGCGCCGCTGATGCCCACGGTCTTGCCTCCCAGGGCGGTCACTGTCCCCACAAGCTGCTTGTTGATCAGGCCCGTCAGGACGGCCACGACTATGTCGAGGCTTGGCGCGTCGGTCACGCGCAGGCCCCGCACAAAGGTGGGGGTGAGCCCCTGCTTCTGCATCCACTGGGTGATGACCGGGCCGCCGCCGTGGACGACCACAGGTGTGCGCCCTTGCTGCTGGAGCGCCACCAGGTCGGCAAATGAGGTATCTGCGCTGCCAAGGGTGCTGCCCCCGATTTTGACGACAACTGGAACTTTGACTGGCATGGCCTTCCCGACACCATTCCCCTAGCCCCCTTTCCCTTCGCTTTATTCAAGGACAGGTTTTCCCAGGGAAGGGGAAGAATTGTATCTGAGGGGCGCTTTTCGCTGACCCATCCGCGCCCCTCAGGATCCGGCTTGCTTGTGGGGAACCGGGACCTGGCAACCCCTACGTGGTGTAGGCGCTGTTGAAGGTCACGTACGCCTCGCTGAGGTTGCAGCCCCAGGCCGTGGCAGATCCGTCGCCCAGACCGAGGCTGACGCGGAAGGACACCTCGGGCTGGCGCATTTGCATGATGACGGCATCCTTGAAGAAGGGGATCGGCAGGCCGCCCTCCATGATGCACACGCCATTGATGTAGAGGGACAGCTTGCTCTCCTCCACCTTTGCGCCGCTCCGGCCCAGGGCGGCGATGACTCTGCCCCAGTTCGGGTCGTTGCCATGCACGGCCGTGCGCACCAGGTTGGAGTTGGTTATGGTGCGCGCCGCCATGCGGGCCTCGGCCTCGTTGCGCGCGCCTTCGATGCGCACCTCGAAAATCTTGCTTGCCCCTTCGCCGTCGCGGACGATGGCCTTGGCCAGGAAGGTGCAGACCATGTCTAGCGCCTCCTGGAACAGCGCGGCCTCCGGCGATCCTGCCGCGACCGGCTGGCCACCTGCGGCCCCGTTCGCCAGCAGCAGGACCGTGTCGTTGGTGCTGGTATCGCCGTCAACGCTGATCATGTTGAACGACCGGTCCACGGAGCTTTTCAGCGCCTGGCGCAGGAAGCCCGCCTCCACCGCAGCGTCGGTCGCCACGACGCACAGCATGGTGGCCATGTTGGGATGGATCATGCCCGAGCCTTTGGCCACGCCGCCAATGGTTACTGTGCGGCCGCCGTGCTGGTATGCCACGGCAACCTCTTTGGGGGCCGTGTCTGTGGTCATCATGCAGCGGGCGAACTGGGTCCCTCCAGCCTCGGAGACTTTGACTTTGGGCAGCGCAGAGCGGATGAGGGCCATGGGCAACTCGGCGCCGATGAGGCCGGTACTGAGAACGCCCACCTGGTCCGGCTGCACACCCAATTGCTGCGCTGCCAGGCGGGCCATCTCCAGGGCGTCCTTGCGGCCCTGGTCGCCAACCACCGCGTTGGCGATGCCGCTATTGGCGATGACAGCGCGGACTTCACCCTTGCGAACGTTATCCTCAGTGATCCGGATGGAGAAGGAACGCACCTCATTGGTGCTGAATGTGCCCGCGCAGGTGCAGGGCCGGGTGGAGTAGACGATGCCCAGATCATATTTGTCCTCTGCGAAGGACTTCATGCCGGCAAAGGTGGCGCCCGCCTGGAACCCTTTGGCGCTAGTGATTGTGCCCTTTTCCAGGAGCTTGATGTGCTGGCTCATGCGTTGTTTCCTTACGAATTAAGAAGCATGGGGCAGTATAGCATAGGGCTGAATAGAGTTGAAGGCGCGCCGAAACCCTCCATCCGTTGCTGGGCTGCCGCAAAGCTGCATCCAGTCAACTGAAGTATAGTAGATATGGAGGTACCAGCAGGTGCGTTAGCGAGGAGAGCGGTTTGGTTGTGAAAGCGCCTCGCCTATCTCTCCCTTGAAGGCGGCCTTGCCCGACAATTGCCTTCATGCCAAGGAGGGTGCGAGGGCGCTGCGTTCCCGCCAGGGGCTGCCACGATTCCATCAGGGTGGGTGAGGGTGAAGCACGGGCGCAAGCGCCTGTCCTGAGCCTGCTGAAAGGCCTTGCGCCCTACGAGTGATGACAAAAAGGAGGGGCTATGATCACACGGCAGATGCTGGAAGACCTGCGGGCTGGTGCCAGGCCCGGCACGAGAGTCCTGTCTATCTACCTGGATGTGGACCCCACCAACGGTCTTTGGAAGGACAAGACCTATGCCCTGGAGCGCTCCTTGGACCGCATCGCTGAAGGGCTGGAGCGTGGCGACCGCAAGTCCTTTGCCGACGACCGCGCGAAGGCTATGGCCTTTCTGAGCGATTACAGGTCTGAAGCCAAGGGACTGGTCCTCTTCGTCAGCGGCCTCCAGGGCATGTGGTGGCAGTCGGCGCTGCACGTGCCCATCGAGAACGACATCCGCTACGACGCCGGCCCCTTCTTGAGTCCCCTGGCCTCGCTGCTGGACGAGCATCAGAGCTGTGGCGTTGTCATGGTGGACGATCGCAGCGCCCGCCTATTCGTGGTGAGTATGGGGGAGATTGAGGAGCAGGAGCATATCCGCAACGAAGTGCCTAGCCGCCGCGCCCAGCAAGAGCAAGGGCTCCGTGCATCCGCCATGCCCGCGGCTGGCACATCGCAGCGGACGCAGCCAAGTCGTACTCGTGAGGGTATTTCGGAGCGGCGCCATGCAGCGGCGCGCCAGGAACACCTCAAAGAGGTCGCGGAGACCCTGGGCCGCTTGCAGCGTGAGACGGGGTTCCGCCGACTGGTCATCGGTGGGGCGGTGGAGGCGCTGACCCACTTTGAGCAGGAGCTTTCACCCCAGTTGTCTCGCCTTGTGGCGGGCCGCTTCTCGGCCCCTATGCACGCCACCGACAAAGACATCTTGCGTGAGGCGCAGAAGGTGGAGGCGACGTATGAGCAGTCGAAAGAGGCCCAGACGGTGCAAGAGCTTGTCACCCGGGCCGCCAAAGACCAGATGGCGGTGGTCGGGGCAGACCAGACCCTGCTGGCCCTCAAACGCAGGGAGGTCTTCGAGCTGGTGACCGCCGGAGGACTGAAGCTCGGGGGATACCATTGCGCGGCGTGTGGCCTGATAACCGGCACCCACGCCCTGTCGTGCCCGCTGTGCGGCGGCCAGATGCGCCAGGTGGACGACGTGGTGGAGATCGCTGTGCAGCAGGCGGTGGCGGCCGGCGCTCGTATCGAAGTGGTGAATGGCCCGGCAAAGGAGCAGCTTGTCAAGGCAGGCGGCCTGGGCGCTCTTCTTTCCTTCAAGCAGACGTAGCCTGCCCAAGGCCGGCCAGCGCGCCTGCCAGGGCCGCCGTCACCCGTGCCATGAAATCGTAGTCCAGCGTGTCGGGCGTGTCCCCGGCGGTGTGGTAGTGCGGGTTGCGGTAGTTGGCGGTGTCCGTCAGCAAAATAGCGGGAATCCCCGCCGACCAGAAGGAGGCGTGGTCGCTGCGGAAGAGATCCCAGGGCACAGGCGCCCCCTCAGGGATGGGTAGCAGGGTCACGTCCAGCGGCGTCCCTCCCTGGCGCGCCGCTTCGGCAAGGGCCCGGCCAAGCTCCGCGCTGGCTTTGTTGGACACCGCCGCCAGGCCATTCCCTGGGAACCCGGCCTTGGCCAGGGTCTGATACACGCCGGGGAACAGCAGTTGGAAGCCCGGCGGCAGCTTCTGTGTCCCCTGTCCAGACGCGTAGCCCACCATCTCTAGGATGAACGCGCCGGCATACCCACGCTCCCTCGCCACTTCGCGCGCGAAGGCCCGGCTGCCTACCAACCCCTCTCCTTCGGGTTGCGTCTCCTCCATGTCCAGCGCCACGAAGTCCACGGCACGCCCCAGCCGCAGAGGCGCAAGCAGGCGGGCGCACTCCAGCATCACCGCCACGCCGCTGGCGTTGTCATCTGCGCCCCGAGATCCCTCCACCGAATCGTAGTGGGCGCAAACCAGGAGCGGCGGCTGGCCGGCTGCCCCCTGTTTGCGGCCCAGGAGGTTGATGCCCACACGCCCCGCATAGGTGTAGGTGTGGCCATTGACCTGCAGGCCCTCACGGGCAAAGACCCCGTCAATGTAGCCCATCGGCTCCCCGTGGCGGTCGTGGTTCGACCGTTCGTGGGCGGCCAGCGCCTCCACGTGGGTGCGCAGCCGCAAAGGGTCTGGAAGTTGTAGTTGTAGGGGACCGCCGTTGGTCATGTTCTTATCTCTGGGAACGCGGACAAGGCAGAGGCTTGCGAGAAAACGCTTGAAGGCGCGGCAAACCTGGGCTTGCGTTTGGCGGTCTCATTCTACTCGCTGGGCGACCCGAGCAACAGGCGCATTCCTGTCTTTGCTCAGGGAACATGTCAGTCCATGAAGGGACTCCATGTGACCGAGCAAGAAGCACGACGGGGACAGATTCTGGACCTGATTCTGGAAAGACGATGCAGCGTAGCCCAGGCGTCTGAGTTGCTGGGCGTGAGTAAGCGGCAGCTCTGGCGGCTGTTGGCAAGCTACCGGCAGGAAGGCATCGTTGCCCTTGTGCACGGGAA
>JACQUI010000057.1 GCA_016210395.1 Chloroflexota bacterium
CTCCCTCTCCGATGTCGACAAACAGCGTATCACCATCAAGGTCGTAAACAAGGTGCACGCCCTCATTGAACAGCCGCTCCTGAAGATCGGCGTTCGCGCGTGCAATCGCTTCCCAGTCTACCGGAACGGGCTTAGCTATCGCCATCGGTCAGTCCGCTGCCCCATGATCACTTGTGCGCGATGCTCCAGCACTATGGCGTCGTCATCCATCACATCCGTGAAGAAGAAGGGAGCAACTCTCCCTGTTTCTTCCTCGCCTTCCATTCTATCGTCCCACTCCAAACCGATAGAGCAGGGCAGCCCCACTGCGTGTACCCAGCACGCTGTCTGGGTTTCGGATAACCTGCTGGGCCTCATCCAAATACTCTCCCATCTCCGGCCGCCTCGGGAGGTGATCCACATATGTCCGCCTGGTCAAGCGCACCAAGCGACCTTTCCAGTCCCGGACCTCGAAGACGTACGGCGATTGCTCCATCGCCGCTACCGGCTCATGGGCCCCGTGGCCAGCCACTCCTTCACCAGACGATGCTGGTCGGGCGTGATGCGCTCGCCGGCGGCGGCAACGTCCAGCACCGTGCCCACGCTGCACAGCGAGGCGCACCGCACCCACACCTGGCTGAAGTTGCGGTCCGCCCTGGGCGACCCGTAGGTGCAAATGCTGACTACGTAGTCGGCGCGCACGCCGATCTGTCGCAGGCCCTCCACGGCGGTGACCGCGCTGGCCCCCGTGCTGGTCAGGTCCTCCACCACCGCCGCCGACTGCGCCAGGCGCAGCCCTCCCTCCACCTGCTGGCCGCGCCCGTGGTCCTTGGGGGCGTCGCGCACGTAGGCCACCGGCTTGCTCATGAGGTCGCCGGCCCAGGCAGCCCAGGGGATGCCCGCAGTCGCCACGCCTGCTACGGCGTCGGGCGCGTCGCGGCCGCACAGCGCGGCGATGCCTTCGGCAAGCAGCTCCGACACCCGGCGGCGGCCCTTCGGCGAGCGCAACAGCACCCGCAGGTCGCAGTAGACCGGGCTGACTACGCCCGACACGAAGGTGAAGGGCTTATCGGGGCGGATGAGCACGGCCTCTTCCTCCAGCAGGATTCCGGCAACCTCGCGGGCTTTTTCGTTATCAAGCACGATGTTGGGCATAGCTCCTCACGTAGAATAGCTTGGCAAGCGACAGGCCGCTGCCGCGGCCCTTACGGAAAGCGGTGGGTGTGCGAGATTCTTCGCGAAGCGGAAGTCAACGTAGGCCATTTCTTCGCAGCTCTCAGTTCGGCTCCAGATACAGCCCCTGCTCGCTGATAAACCGCTCGACAGCATCCGGCACGAGGTAGCGGACGGAGCGCCCCTCAGCCACGCGCCGGCGTATCTCCGAGCTGCTCACCTCGAACACCGGGGCGTCGAGCACGATGAGCTTGCGCCGCAGGCTGGGCACCTTGCGGATGGCTGCCTCCGGCGCGCCGTCGGACGCGCTGGGCCGGCGGAACACCACGGGTGTGCAGAGCTGCACCACTCGCTCCGGAGACCGCCACTTTGGGAACTCCGCCAGCGAGTCCATTCCCAGCAGGAAGAACAGCTCTGTGTCGCTGCCAAGGTCCTCGGCCAGCTTCTGGAGCGTATCCACCGTATACGTCGGCCCCGGCCGCCTGACCTCAATGTCCGACGCCCTGAAGAACGGGTTCGACTCGACCGCAAGCTCCACCATGTGCAGGCGCACGTCGCGGGATGTCCTTGGCTTGACGGCTTTGAGCCAGGGGTCGCCGGTGGGCATGAACAGCACGAAGGCCAGGCCCAGGCGCTCCCGGGCCTCCTCCGTCAGGAACAGATGAGCAACGTGTATGGGGTCAAAGGTGCCCCCCATGATGCCTACGCGCATCCTCACTCCCATTCGAGCTCAATTTTGCCGATGCGGACTGCATCGCCAGACTGCACGCCGGCCTCTTCCAGGGCCTGCAGGACGCCCATCCTCGAAAGCTCGCGACGGAGCTGGAGACGGGCCTGGAATACCCGCAAGTCCGGCAGCGCGACCAGACGCGCCGCCCTGGGGGATGATACCACAAAAACAGCACCTTCCCTGGCTACTGTGGGCCTGGGTTCAGGCATTCGAACGCGTACCTTGGGTGGAGGCGCCTCCAGCCGCACAACGTCTCTGGGTATCGTGACCAGGGCGGCAGCCAGCAACGCCTTCATCGCCTCTACGCCCTCACCGGTTGTTGCAGAAATGAAGTGAAGGAACAGCCCCTCGCCTTCAAGCTCGCGGCGCAGGTCTCCAGTCCTCTCGCTTACCTCTGGAAGGTCAGCCTTGTTCACGGCGATGCCTACCGCGCGCTCAGCCAGCGCAGGGTCGTACAGCTTGAGCTCACGACGCAGGGTGCGAAGGTCACCCGTCGGATCAGGCGACGCGCCGTCGAGCAGGAACAGCAGTAGCCTGGCTCGCATCGCACAGGTCAGGAAGCCGTTGCCTAGCCCCTTCCCCTCGTGAGCTCCCTCGCACAGTGAGGGGACTTCTACCACCGTGAGGGTCTCCCAGCCAACCGTGGTGGTCCCAAGCACCGGATCGCGCGTGGAAAAAGGGTACTCTGTCACGGCAGGAAAAGCTCTGGAAATGGCGTGAAGAAGCTGGGACTTCCCACTGTTGGGCAGGCCGATGACCGCCACATCCACAAGAGGCCAATGTTCGAGGTACAGCTCTTTCTCCTCGCCATCTGCCCCCTCCTCTGCAAGCATCGGAACCTTATTTGTGGATGATACAAACTTCGTGTTTCCCCTGCCACCTTCGCCACCGGCTGCGACGGCAAGCTCATCTCCGTCAGCGGCCACCTGACCGACGAACACGCCCCTCTTCTCAGCGTTCCCTTCCCAGACCACGGTCCCAACCGGCGCCTCGACGACACAGTCTTTCCCTGCTTTTCCAGACCTTTTCGACCCAGCGCCATGTCCTCCAGGCTCTCCTGAAAAGACTCTTTTGTATCTCACAAGCGACAGGTCCTCCATGTTTCCCATCGCCACAAGCCTTACACTCCCACCCTTCCCCCCATCCCCTCCATCAGGCCCCCCCTTTGCCACAAACTTCTCCTTACGGAATGTGATTCCACCATTTCCGCCTTTTCCGCCCTTGACTACTATGACGGCTTTTCCTATCACTACTACCTCTACTATCCCCTACAGACTTATGTCATACATCCTATATGTATAGAAGCAACCACTGCAATGGAAACAATCTTTTGCTTGCTTTGAGGGCTGGTTTCCTTAGGGACAAGTACTCTGCGATTGAGGTTGCCAGAGTCTTACGCAGTACTTCAGTAAAGGTGAGTCGGGTGGCGATAGGAGTAGAGCAAAGGTCGAGCTAAATCGAGGAGGGCGAAAACTAGTATGCTGCTGTGGCAGGAGGACGCGTTGACTGGCTACAGTTGCGTGATGATGGACGACACGATGTTGGAGAAGGCCTGGTCGTCGGCGATGCGCTTTTGCATGGCCTTGAGGGAGTTGGACACCGTGCGCCTATTCCAATCGCCCAGGAGCTTACCTGCGTCGTCGAGAGAGACGCGTGCAATGGAGGTCAGGACATACATGGCAACACGCTGGGCCTCGGTTGTCTTGCGGTCAGAAGAACGCGTGCAGAGGTGTTCGACAGAAACCTCATAGTGCCGGGCGACTACCTCTAGAGTGCGCTCGGGTGTCATTGCCGTCTTGCGGCGTGGCGAAAAGGGCAACCCGCTCAGGGCCGATGACACGAGATCCTGAGAGATTGACTTGCCCATAAATAGGGAGAGGGCAATGACTTTGTTGAGAAACCCTTCCAGCTCACGAATGCTGCCAACCGGTGTTGTGGCCAGTAGGTTGACAACCTCTCGGTCGAGCCGCACGTGGGCGCGCTCCGCCTTGAGTTGAAGGATCGCAGACCTTGTCTCGACGTCAGGGGGCTGGATGTCGGCAACGAGGCCCCCTTCGAACCGGGAGCGCAGGCGGTCTTGCAGGAACTGCACTGCACTCGGCGGCCGGTCGCACGCGATGACGATCTGCGTGTTGGCGTTGTGTAACTCGTTGAACGTATGAAAGAAGCCGACCTGGGTCTGCTCTTTGCCCTCCAGAAACTGGATGTCGTCTACAAGGAGCACATCAGCGCTGCGGTACTTGGCGCGGAAGTCGTCCTGGGTACGTTCGCGGATGGAGCGGATGAAGTCGCCGGTGAACTGCTCAGAGGTCACGTACACGGGATGGAGGTCATGGCTGGCAGCTTCGTTGGCGATGGCATGGAGCAGGTGGGTCTTGCCGAGTCCCACGCTGGAGTAAATGAACAGCGGGTTGTACTGATCGCCAGGGTGAGCCGCAACTGCCGTGGCGGCGGCGTGCGCAAGCTGGTTCCCCTCGCCGACGACAAATGAACTGAACGTGTACCGGGGATTGATGGAATCGCGTGGGGGTGACACGACGGCGTTTGCCTCGGCGGCGTCTTCACGGGATGCCGGTAGTGGCGTGGCGGCTGCCGGTGCCGGTGCGACCGCATGCTCTCTCGCTGCTGCTGCTGAAGCGACGAGGAAAACAACGCGCGTGTCGCTGCCGATGACCTCTGCAGCAGCGCGCTGGATAGCCGGCATGAGCCGCCGTTCCAGCCACTCGGCTGCGAAGGTTGTCGGTACGACAACAGTCAGGCGGCCGTCTTCAATGGCAAGGCCACTGGTGCTCTTTAGCCAGGTGTCGAAGCTGCTGCGCGGGATTTCGAGCTGGAGCCTGCCGAGACAGGCAGACCAGAGTTTTTGCGCCGGGCTGTTCATGCAAACCGCCTAATGTGGGGAGAGGGCCGGTCCATCCGGTCATGGATGAGCCGTTAGCTCAAAGGGGACTGCCAAACAATACCACTGCCGCAGTTGGCAGGGGGCAAGGGGTTGCCGGCGCTGTTTTCCTCAGGCTAGAGGGGGTTTCTTTTTATTGGGTTTGGTGGTAAGGGTATTGGGAGGACTTCTCATGCGCATCGTTTTCATGGGCACGCCCGCGTTTGTCCTGCCTGTCCTGGACTCCCTGCTGCAGGCGGGCCACGACATTGCCGCCGTGTATACCCGGCCGGATAGCCCTGCCGGCAGAGGGCAACGTACGGTATCGCCGCCTGTCAAGGACTTTGCCGTGGGCAAAGGCTTGCCTGTAGTCCAGCCCGAGTCTCTGCGCCGCCGACCCGCCCTGGATGAGATGCGGGCCCTGGCGCCGGAGGCCATCGTCGTCGCCGCCTACGGGCGCATCCTGCCGCCGGAAGCGCTGGCCATTCCGCTCAGGGGCGTCCTGAACATCCACCCGTCGCTCCTGCCAAAGTACCGTGGCCCGTCGCCCGTGGCCACGGCCATCCTGGACGGCTGCGAGACGACGGGCGTGACCGTCATGCTGCTGGACGAGGGCATGGATACGGGACCGCTCCTTGCCCAGCAGGAGGCGGCTATCCTACCCGACGAAGGAGCGGGCGCGCTGACGGCGCGGCTCTTTGTCCTGGGGGCGGAGTTGCTTGTTCAGACGCTGCCCCGCTGGACTCAGGGCGAGCTGTTCCCCAGGCCTCAGGACAACGCCCAGGCAACGGTGACGAAGCTCTACGCCAAGGAGGATGGCGAGCTTGACTGGGCAAAGCCCGCCAGCTACCTTGCCCGCATGCTGCGCGCCTTCGATCCCTGGCCGGGGTGCTCCACCCGCTGGGACGGCAAGCTGCTGAAGGTGGTTGCGGCCGTCACGCTAGATGCGGCCCTCCCGGCGGGCGCCGCTCCCGGTGCTGTCCTCACACGCTCCCCCGATGGGCGGGAAACCCTCTGCGTTGCCACAGGGGAGGGCCTGCTGCGCCTGGACCGCGTGCAGCTCGAAGGCAAGCGCCCCCAGGAAGCCGCGGAGTTCCTGCGAGGCTATCCGCGCTTCGCCGGCGCGCGCCTGCCGTCGTGAGGATGAGTTGGTTTTCTGCCTTTCTGGGCCAAGAGCTTACCCCCGTTCGTGGTGAGATTATCGAACAGGAAGGCGCCCTTGGCAGGCTGGGACGTCGCCGCAGGCAAACAAACTGCCTTGACCACCGGGGGCGGCGGTGCTACGCTACCATCTCAAAGGCAGTGACGGAGACGAGTACGCGGCCCGCCCTGGCCCAGCGAGTCCGGTCCCGGTGCAAGCGGACGCCAGATGGGCTGCGGAAGATCCCTCCCGAGCCGCCAGCCGAACGCTTTCTGCTCACTCCTCCTTTCCCCCTTGAAGGGAGAAGGCCAGGATGGGGGCGCCGAAGTGCAAGTAGGCCTGGCCGGACCGCCGACCGTTATGACGGCAAGGCGTGTTGGCGCCTGTAACAAGCGTCCCGACTCTGTCGGGAAACAAGGGGTGGTACCACGGGATTCGCGTCCCGTCCCTTCATGGGGCGGGATTTTTTGTTACCTAACCCCTGGCCCCTTCCCTCAAGGGAAGGGGAAAGAGACGGAAAACGAAGTGAACAAGCAACGCATACTCACAGGGCAACGCGTCACAGAAGAAAAGCTTTTAGCTAGCAAAAGACTGCGGCAAGAGATGACTGCTGCTGAGGCGCTGCTGTGGGTGGCGCTTCGACGCAACCAACTGGATGGCCTGGCTTTTCGCCGTCAGCAGATTATTGACGGGTTCATTGTTGACTTCTACTGTCACCGCATTGGCCTTGTCATTGAGCTTGATGGCAGCGTACATGAAGGTGAAGTAGCTCAAGGCCAGGACAAAGAACGAGACACTTTGCTTTCGGCCAGGGGAATATGAGTGATACGGTTCAAGAACGAGTTGGTCCTCGTCAATTTGGATGAGGTTCTTGACCAGATCAGAGCTGTTGCCCGAGACCGGAAAGCCCCCCTTCCCTTTAGGGAAGGGGTAGGGGGTTAGGTAACGTGCTCCTTCCAAAGGCCTTCCTGTTTGACCTGGACAACACCGTCCTGGCCTTCGACCAAGCTATCGAGAGGGCATGGGTCAGGGCCTGCTGGCAGGCCGCACCCCGGCTGGGCCGGATGCCGCCGGAAGCCCTTCGAGAGGAAGTCCGCAGGTTGCAAGACCGGCTCTGGGAGCAACCCGAATGGAATCTGAAAGGCCGCCTGGACCCGCTGTGGGCGGCGAAGGAGATAGCGTCGGCGGCGCTGGAGCGCTTGCACCTGGGGCGCCTTGGCATCGCGGGTGAGATTGCGGAGCGGCATGTGGAGGCCCTGTACGGCGACTGCCTCGCTCCGCTACCCGGCGCGTTAGAGGCCCTGGAGCGCCTTCAGAAACGGGGGGTGCGCCTGGCGCTGGTAACCAATGGCGGCGCGGAGCCCCAGCGCCGCAAGATCAATAAGTTCAAGCTGGACGCCCTTTTTGACGCCATGCTCATCGAAGGGGAGCTTGGCTACGGCAAGCCCGACGCCCGTGTCTTCAGGCTTGCCCTGGAGCGGCTGGGCGCATCACCAGGCGACGCATGGATGGTAGGCGACAACTTGGAGCACGACGTTGCGCCGGCGCAGGCGCTGGGCATTGCGGGCGTCTGGGTGGACTGGGCGGGCAAAGGGTTGCCGGAGGGAAGCGCGGTGAGGCCGGACAGGGTGGTGCGGGGGTTGGGGGAGTTGGTGCGATAAGCAAAGGGCTAGTGCCCCGCCCCAGAAGGAGTTTGTTGACGCTGGCGATTGAAGGACAGGACTGAAGCAGCCAAGCTCATCGCAACCAGGAGGACGGCAAAAAGCGAAGCCATCCATTCTTGGGCCAGGCCACCGAGGGCCCAGACAACGTGTGGGACGTAAAACAAGACGAGGATTCCTGCGATGTGCAGGACCAGTTTTGCAGGTATTGAGGCGTTGCTTTTGAGCTTCCGGCAGATGGTCCAAATCACGTGAGGGATGGCTATTGCCAGCGACGTGAGAAGGAAAAAGCCTCCCAGAAGCAGGCGATTGAGGTCTGCGAATTCAGAAGCGAGAGCGCTCCGTGGGGAATCGAAGGCCGCGATTGCCAGCAGCCACAAGGACCACTCGATTGCCAGCCATAGCAGCGCGCCTTCACTGAAATCTTTTGGTTGCACCGAAAGGAGTGTGTTTATTGCCAGAGTAGTCAACACAAGGGCCAGGAGCCATTCATCCCACAATACTCGAAGCGTGTCCAAACGCCCAACCGAGGTGAAGGAATAGGGGCCAACCGTAGCCCAACGCCAATGGCCGTCCGCAGTTCGTACGAGTACACCGTCAAGGCTCATGGCGAACAGAGCGTTGCCGGTTGCGGGGTCTACAATGCCCTGGCGTGGGGACTGAGCGAACTTAGGTGTTCCAGGGGTCGATGATTCTATGCGCTCCGGAGTGTGCCAAGTCGAGCCATAGACTCTAGCGCGTGCAGAGTGATTTACCCATGACAAATTGAATTCTCGCGTCCATGTGGTCCCTCCGTCAGAGCTACGTTCAATGTGCTTCCCGTCACGATAGGCGTATTGGACAAGCGGGCTCCTGGGGTCCGATATGACGGAGCTTGTGCGGCAATCACTATGGCTCAAAAGATCCGCCCTTTCACTGGTCACGTCTTTCCACGTGAGGCCCCCATCCACGCTTTCGTAGACAGAGTAGAGGCTCTTCACAAAAAGGCCCTGGGAGTTGGAAGGAAAGCAATAGATTCCTGGGTCGGGTTGGGGGCGGCCTGACGCCACGCTGGCCATGACGGCGAGGACAGCGATGGTCAGGCCCCGGGCTTGCAGAAATGGCTGCTCTGGGCACTGCCTCCGCCAGATCCACCAGCCCAGGAGCAGGCCGGGCAACGTGATGACGTCGGTGGCGTCGCGCTCCATTACGACGGGTGCGCCGCCAATGAGGGAAAGCAGTCGTAGGGTCACGCCGTGGATGGCGTCGGAAAGATTGAACAGAGCATACGCTACGCCAATCGTCGCAAAGGCCAGCCAGGCAACCAACCGCTCCTGGCGTCGGACAAGCGGAGGAACGATAAGGGCAAGGAAAAAGGCCAGTAGCAGCGGCGCAAAGGCAGACCACATTACATCGCTGAGCTTGCCGGTCAACCAGGAGGGCGACAGATGTTTGAGGATGTGGTCGTTGACCAGCAGCACGCCAATGGCTGCGACCGTGCGCAAGTCAGCCAGGGCAAAGAGGGCTCGCCGGAGGGCAAGGTTGCTCTCTACGTAACGTCGCATTTCCGGCTCCGCAGACCAGTGGGGGCCATTGCGTGAAGGAACGCAGGATGCAGGATACAGGATGATTGTAGCACTGGAGATGTGTGAGGATAAGGAACGCAAGATTTGCGCGGCAAGCCCAAACATCTCGTTGGGGCGCAAGGCCTTGCGCCCTGCGCTCCGTCAGCATATGACACTAGGCAGGCTAGAGAGGCACAGCCATGACCACCACCAGACCCACCTTCAGTCCCGTCAACCCGCGTCCGGACTTTCCCGCCATGGAGCGGGAGCGCCTTGCCTGGTGGGACCAGACAGGCATGGTGCAGAAGTACCTGCGCCGCAACGCGAAGGCGGACAAGCGATTCTCCTTCATTGACGGGCCTATCACCGCCAACAACCCCATGGCCGTGCATCACGCCTGGGGCCGCACCTACAAGGATCTGTTCCAGCGCTACAAGACCATGCTAGGGTTCAAGCAGCGCTATCAAAACGGGTTCGACGGCCAGGGCCTGTGGATTGAGGTGGAGGTGGAGAAGGAGCTGGGCTTCACGTCCAAGAGGGACATTGAATCCTTTGGCATTGACCGGTTCGTGGAGCTGTGCAAGGAGCGCGTCCGCAGGTTCTCCGGAATCCAGACGGAGCAGTCCATACGCCTGGGCTACTGGATGGACTGGGAC
>JACQUI010000060.1 GCA_016210395.1 Chloroflexota bacterium
GCAGAAGCTTTTGCCCTGGTCATCCGCTTGCAATCAGTTTTGACTAAACACGTATCTGTGGTTCTCGCAATCGCTAGCACAGAGGAAATCGCGCATGACGTTTTTGAAACATTGAACGATCGCGGGATAGGGGTAGCATCAGAAGACTTGATTAGAAACTTCCTTGTGCTCCGAGCGCCTGCCCCGGGACTAGACGAAGTAGATAAACATATGGAAAGCGTATGGTCACTGGAGCCTGCTCTGAAAGTTGAAGACTTTTTGCGCCACTACTGGTTGTCCCATGAAGGCGACCTCAAGAGCCGGTCATTATACCGTGAACTTAAAACCACCCTAACACAGAGAAAGACGGATTGCGTTCAGTTTTCTCGTGATCTGGCCCGGGTTGCAGACATCTACCACCGTATTACCAACGTAGAGGATGATGACCTGCAGATTCAGCGCTACCTTGACGCCGCTGCAGCCCTAAAAGCAAGTGCCCTGCTGCCTACGCTATTGAGCATTTGGGATCTACACGAAAGTCCTAGCAAGACATCTAAAATGAAAGGTAAACTATTAGCGAGACAGCGGCGCGATGTGTTAAGAGCCTTGGTTTCATTATATGTTCGCCACAACGTGATCGGGAATTTGGAAAGCACTGCGCTTGAGGAGATGCTATTCCCCCTGGCAAAAGAAATTAGAACATCGCGAGATTTGAAAGGAGCTTTGGAACGCATACGGAAGTTTGCACCGAAGGACGCTGAGTTCAAGAAGGCATTCAGTTTAGCTGAGGTTAGGCGTCCAGAGGTCGCTCGTTACCTGCTTCGTGAGCTAGAGTTGGCAAGGCGGCCAACTAACGAACTTGACGTCGCCCAGGCGGATCTAGCCAATTTAGAGCACATATACTCGCGGTCGCCCATGCCCAGCAACCGAATTGCCAATATGGACGAGCTTGTCCACCGCATAGGGAATCTCACTCTTCTAGCCAAGCGCCTTAACCAGAAACTGGGCAATGACCAGTTCGCCGTGAAACAGCCGCATTACTCCAATTCTGATATCTTAATCACCAAGGAACTAGGCGATAAGTCAAAATTCCCTACGTGGGACCCCCTTGCACTGGAGAAACGACAGGTGCAGTTTGCAGAAGCCGCTATAAACATTTGGAGCATGTCATAGGCCAAGCGATGGACAGGTGGACGTCGAACCCAGTACTCCGACGCTATGCCATCGGCCCTCCTGGCTCTCTCCGACAGCCAGAGGACAAAAGGAGATGCCCATGCCAGATAAGCCTGACCTGAGGCAGCGTAGCTCCGGCACCTGGTGGGACGTGGACGAGGAGTTCGCCACCGTGCCCCTGGACGCGGTCCAAAGGGTCTGCCTCGCGGGCCTCGAGCGGGCGGGCGCCAAGCCCGAGGACGCCCGTTTCGTCTTCAACAGCTACCTGGACAAGACCCTCCAGGGAGACCATGCGCGGGGGATCGCCCGGGTCCCCGGACTGGTCCGGGAAGCCCTGCGCGGCGACCTGAATCTGCGGCCCAGCCTCCAAATCCTCCGGGAGAAGGGGGCCACGGCCTTGGTGCGAGGGGAACGGCATGACTTGCACCGCCTCGTTTGCAAGTACGCCATGGAGCTCGCCGTCCAGAAGGCGCAGGCCCACGGTGTCGGGTGGGTGGGAGCGCAGGCGCCGGGAGAGGTGCTGGGGGCCTACGTCAAGATCGCGGTGAGCGCAGGCATGGTGGGTTTCGCGACGACCCAGAGCTACGCCCTGGTGGCGCCCACGGGGGGATACGAGCCGCTGCTCGGAAACGGCCCCTTCGCCTTCGGCGTCCCGGCGGGCGACCACGACCCCGTCATCCTCGATATGTCGACGACGCATACATCGGCTGCCGGGGTGTTCCTGGCCGCCCGCCAGGGCCAGCAGGTGCCGGAGGGCATGGTCCTCGACGCGCAGGGGAACCCGACCACCGTAGCCTCCGACTTCCCCGACCCTGACGCCTTGAGCCGCGGGCGACAGGCCGCCAGAGGGAGCCTGGTCCCCCTGGGCAACAGCCCCAAGTCCTACGCCCTCATATTCGTTCTAGGACTCTTGACCTCGGTCCTGACCGACTCCAGTGCGCCCTGGGATGTGGGAAACAAGTCCGGTCCTGGCGAGGGGAGGAGCGGCACGATTCTGGCGGCGATCGATCCGGCCGCGTTTCTCGCCTCCCAGGAGGTCGGCAAGCGGGTGGACGCCTACATCGGCAAGGTCAAAGCCTCCGCCAAGAGGCCCGGAGTGAGCGAGATCCTGTACCCCGGCGAGGGCTCCCAGCGCCTGCAGCGCGAGCGGCGACAGGCGGGCCAGATCGCCATCCCTGCCAGCCAGTACCAGGCGCTGGCGTCGCTGGCGAAGGAGCTGGGCTTGGAGGGAACGCTCTAGTGCTTGCAGTGGCGCACGCCGGTCAGGACCATAGCCATCGCCGCCTTCTGCGGCGCACGTTCACCGCCTGCGGCGGCGTATCCGTTCGTACACTTCGTGGGTGCCGATCAGCAACAGGACTACACGTTGTCCGTCCACCCGAAAGACGATCCGCCATCCGCGCCGCACACGTCGTGAGCGCAGTCCTTTCAGTTCGCCCCTGAGCAGTTCGCCGTCGGGCTCCGTCTCCATAGTTGCCAAAACCCTGAGCGCCTGGCCCCGCACTACGGGGTCCAGGCGCTCCAGATCTTTGGCAAAGGGCTCGGTGAATACGAGCTTATACTGCTCAGGCACGCTGCCCTTTCAGAGCGCGCTTCGAGTGCAGCCGACGCTTCAATTGGGCTAGCGTCATGGTTCGCCCCGCCGCGTAGTTCTCCTCCGCCTCCCGCAGACGCTCGAAGATGTGGGGCATCGAGAGCACCTCGATGGTGGCCAGCAGGCTTTCGTACTCTTCACGGCTCAAGAGCACCGCCGCGTCACCTGAACGTCGGGTGACGATCACGGGCTCGCCACCTTCGTTCACCTCCTTCACGAGGGCATAGAGCTGCGGCTGCACCTTGCTTACGGGAAGGATTTTCTGCATACTCACAATATGCCGGATGTCATATGAAAAGTCAATTGACTTGGCCTAGTGCTTGAAGTGGCGCACGCCGGTCAACACCATCGCCATCCCTGCCTTGTCGGCGGCGGCGATGATCTCCTGGTCGCGGATGGAGCCCCCCGGCTGGATGATGGCGGTCACGCCCGCCGCGGCCGCCGCCTCGACGCCGTCCGGAAAGGGAAAGAAGGCGTCTGAGGCCAGCACCGAGCCTTGGGCGCGCCCCCCCGCCCGCTCCACCGCCAGCTTGACGCTGGTCACGCGGTTGGGCTGCCCGGCGCCCATCCCCAGCAGGGCGCGGTCGCGGGCCAGGACGATGCCGTTGGACTTGATGTGCTTGACGATCTTCCAGGCGTAGCGCAGGTCGGTCACC
>JACQUI010000061.1 GCA_016210395.1 Chloroflexota bacterium
AGCGAGTCGGTCAAACCACGCTCGCCTTCCTCTGCCATCTCCGCAGCGAAGGACCACTCACTCATCCGCTCCGTTTCGCGAAGAATCCCTCACCCCTTCCGCTTGCCCGCACAGGGCCGAGGCATCGGCCCGACTCTCGCTACAGCCAATAACAGTGTTTTCTCCTGTCAAAACACTAGGCCGCCTTTGCCTTGCGCACAAAGGGGATGCGGTAGATAACAAACACCTCGCGGCTTCGCAAGAAGCCCAGGTAAATCAGCACCAGACCGATGAGCAACGCCAAGGCGTGCGGCTGGGGCAGATTGAACCGCTCCAGGGTGCCGCCTGCCGCGGAGACGATGGCGCCCACTGCAATCAAAACGTTGGACACCACGCGGAAGCCCGGAGCCCGCTTGCGAAGGAATACGATGGCGCTGTAAATGGCGCTGCCGATCATGATGCCTGCGCCCAGCGTGTTCAGCACCGCCGTCAATATGCCGACGTACACGGGAAAGTACCGTTCAGAATCTGTGCCAGGAACGATCGTTGCGAGTTCCCCTCCTTCCAGAAGCGACACGTCGCCTTGAAGCGTGACGCCGAGGGAGAGGAGCGCGCTCAAGGCGGTCAACACCAGCAGGACTGCCAGCGCCCCGTGTCCCACCTTTAGGGGCACGTGCAAATAGAGGCTGCCCATGCCAAGGTAGGCCGCCACAAGCATCGCCCCCATCCAGTACCACAGCCGGAACACCGCTTCTGCGTACACCCCCATGAGCCAAAGGGCCTGCAGGAGGCTTGCCGCAGCATAGAAGAACAGCCCCACAGCCCACGCGGCCTGGTACGGCCGCTTCCGCTCCAGGAACTGGTCCAAGACCGTCAACGCAAATATGAGGCCCACCAGGAAGGTAAACAGAGAGACTGCCACGCTCATGTCCTTCTCTCCTTCAAGTTCTTCGCTCCTTCAGGCTGCCGCGCCACATTCTACCACCAGGCCCCTACCCGGAACACCTTCCCATGCTCCACACCAGGATCTTTCGGTTCTCGGTTCCAAAGGCGCGCTGTGACCATACATAAAGGTCAGCAAGGCGCACTGTCATTCTAGAGCGAGGTGGTCAAAGGACATTCGCTCCCAATTGCGCTCCGACTCGCGAAGAATCTCTCACCACCATCGCCTTCCGCAGGGCCACGCAGTGGCCCGCCGCTCTCATTCTCAAGATGCCCTTCGCCCAGGAACACCAAAGGACCCTGGCTCCACGTCTTGCAACGCTGCCGTTTGCTCTTCGCTGCTATAATGCTCTCGATGCTTGTCACAGAAATCGGCGAATTCGGCCTTATCCAGCGGCTCACCCAGGTGCTTGCCGGCGCGGGAGTAGCTGCATCCTCTGCGGACGCCCCGTTCCCGCTGGCCATCGGCATCGGCGACGACGCCGCAGCCTGGCGCACACAGCCTGCCCTGGAGCTGGCCACGACCGACACCGTTGTGGAGGGCGTCCACTTCACCCGTGAGACCACTCCCTGGAAAGACCTGGGCTGGAAGGCGATGGCGGCTAACCTCAGCGACATCGCGGCGATGGGGGGCGCTCCATTGTATGCCTTGGTCACCCTTGGCGTCCCACTGCAGACTCAGGTAGAGGACATGGAAGCGCTGTACGCAGGCATGGCTTGGGCCTGCAAAGAGCACAGCGCCGTCATCGCTGGAGGGGATATTGTCCGTTCGCCCGTTTTCTTCGCCTCCATCACCCTCAACGGCTACACCTTCGATGCCCCCCTCACTCGCTCTGCAGCGCGTCCCGGGGACGCCATAGCCGTCAGCGGCCCGCTGGGAGGATCGCTGGGAGGGCTGGAGATGATGCTCAAGGGCATTCCGGCGGCGTCTGCAGATGCCGAGGCGCTCCGCTGGGCGCACCGCCATCCTCAGCCTCGCCTGAAAGAGGGGCGTATCCTTGTCAAGGAAGGCGTCCGCTGCGCCATGGACCTCAGCGACGGCCTGTACGACGATCTTGGCAAGCTGGCGACCGCCGGCGGGTGCGCCGTAGAGATGGATGCCTTCCGCATCCCCTACCCTCCCGCGCTGGAGCACGTCTTCCCCGGCAAAGCGGCGCAGCTAGCCCTGGCCGGCGGTGAGGACTACGAGTTGCTTTTCACCGCGCCGGCCGCGACCCTGGAGCGTGTCCTGTCACGCATTCCTTCCGCCGCCGTCGTTGGACGCGTCGTTGCCGGTCAGCCGGGCAGGGTTACGGTCCGTAGCGAGGACGGCAAGCCTATCCCTCTCCAGCAACTCGGCTGGGACCATTTCCGATCATGAACGAAGGCGCTGCCCTGGTCATCACCACACATTCCGCCGAAGAGACCCAGGCCCTGGGCGAAGCCCTTGGCCGTGCGGCCCAGCCAGGCGACCTTATCCTCCTGAGCGGTCCTTTGGGGGCCGGCAAGACCTGCCTGGTGCAAGGCATTGCCAGGGGTCTGGACGTGCACGGGCCTGTGCGCAGCCCCACCTTCGTCCTCGCTACCCAGCATCCAGGCCGCCTCACCCTGTTCCACATAGACCTGTACCGCCTGGACAGCGTTCTGGAAGCAGCAGACCTGGGACTGGACGACTACATTGACGGCGGAGGCGTCTGTGTGGTGGAGTGGGCGGAGAAGGCGTTCGGCGCCTTTCCCCAGGAGCATCTGCTCATTGAGCTTCAACACCTGGGGCCGGAGGACCGCCGCATCACCCTTGTTCCCCGGGGGGATAGGTATGCCCAACTGGCGCAACAAGCGGTACAGCAGCAATCCACGAAGGGGTAGCCTTGCTCCTTGCCATTGACACGTCCACTCGCTACGCCGGCATCGCCCTCATGGACAAAGAGGGGATGCTCCGGCAGCTCTTGCACTGGCGTTCTCAGCAGAACCACACCGTTGAGCTTATCCCCTCCATCCAGCAGGTCTTTGCCCGCCAGGGCGTCACCCTTGCAGACCTTGATGGTATTGCGATAGCCATAGGCCCAGGCAGCTTCAGCGCCTTGCGCGTCGGCCTCAGCGTTGCCAAGGGGCTGGCCTGGACGTCGAATGTGCCGCTCGCCGCCGTCACGACACTGGAGGCGGAGGCGTTCCCATTCAGAGGCGTGGCCGAGACCGTCTGCGCCATCCTGGACGCCGGAAGGGGGGAGCTTGCCCTGGGCATTTACACATCTACCGCCGATGGCGTCACCCTCGTGCAGCCGGAAGCCATTGTCGCCCTCCACCGGATCAAGGAGGCCATTCCACCAGCAACGCTGCTCTGCGGCGAAGGGCTTGAACGCCTTACGCCCGAGGTTGCCGCCTCACTTGCCGGCCATTGCAGGTTGGCCCTGCCGTACCACTCTTCGCAACGGGTCGTTGCCCTTGCGCATGTGGGGCGGAAGCGCCTTCAGGCGGGCCAGGCGCAGGACCCCGTTACCCTCCAGCCGTTCTACCTCCGCAAGCCCTCCATCACCGAGCCGGCGCAGCCCTCCACTCGCTAGCGCAGGTGCGCAACTCGCCAATCAAGCGCGAAAGTGACCCGCCAACCATGTCCCGTTCGTGGTGAGCTTCTCAGACCACGAATGCACGCGACAGGCTCAGGGCGCACGGGGATTCATGGTCCAGCCACTCTCGCAAGCCACGGCCGTTCGGTCCTTCCAGCAGCAAGAGGAGAGAGAATCGTAGGGGCAAGGTCTCCTCGCCCGTCCCCAGACGCCGCGCTTTGCCGCGCGCGGTCTCTAGCAGGAGGACCGAAAGACCCTGGAGAGCAAGCGCGGTTCCATTTGCTCTAGAGGGCACAGGAATGCCACGGCCAAAATCGGACAGAAGAAACGCTCAAACCTGGCACTTAAGTGCCAGGTTTTGTCAGCCCACCACCATAAGCAAACGGAACCGCAAGCGCTAGCACATTGACACTTCCCATGGATGCGAATACTATTGACTCATTCTTTGATGCGTTTGCATCAAGACGTGTTCTGTGGCTGCGCGGAGGGATGGACAATGAACTCTAGGCACACCACTCTCCTTAGCCTTCTTCCATTTCTTGCCGTGCCCATCCTGCTCTCCACGATCCAGGTCGTAGCCTCGATGGCGACGCCTACGCCGGCACAGCTTGCCGCCGCGCCGAAAGCCCAGGCCACAGTGACCCGCGTCATTGACGCCGCAACGGTCGAAGTGGACATCGCCGGCCAGATTTTCCAGGTGCGTTACCTGGGCGTCGAGCCCCCTCAGCCCATCGGCATCGAGTACGTCAAGTCGGATGTGCTGTACGCCGGCGGCGCTACCTTCAACGCTGGCCTCGTGAACGGCCAGCAGGTCATCCTCGAACGGGACACCTCCAACGTTGACTCCCAGGGCCGCCTGCTGCGCTGGGTGTGGAAGGACGGCGAGCTGGCCAACCGCGCCGTCGTCCTCAACGGGCTGGCCTACGTGAACGTGACCCCTCCAGACAGCCGCTATGAAGACCGGCTCTTCTCAGCCCTGGACAAGGCCCGTATTGAAGCGAGAGGCATCTGGACCACGGAAGAGGGCGACTGCGCCACCTGCGCCTACCTCCAGGCCAAGGCGGAAGGGAAGTCTTTTGAATAGGCGACTATCCCCTCGCTTCCGAAAAAAGGCGGAGACAGAGGCTCACCTGGAAGGAGTCGCGCAGAAGCTCTTCAGGACTTGGCGACAGCCGTGTGAGACATCCGTAGGGGCGGGTTTCAAACCCGCCCCTACCGGTTTCCGGCCATTGCGCCAAGGGATCATCGTCAAGGGCTCGCCCGACTTTTGAGATAGATTCTGAAGGAGAACAATCAAACATCGCAGGCCCAGCCTTAGCCGCTAGTGGTCCTCAGAGGCCGAGGGCTGCGCGCCTTCTTCCCACGTCCTGGCCACGACCCTGAAGCTAGCCAGGATCAGCGCATGCTCTTCCAGCGAAAGCCCTTCCAATTCCGGAGGCATCAACCGCAGGGGGGCCAACGTCTTGGCCACGGCAACACCCCACAGTTGCTCCTTGGCATTCTCCTTGTTGTCCCATTCCCTGAGCTTGTGTATCAGTCCTCTCATGACTTCGGCATCCAGCTCTGGGCGGGACCGAAGCATCCCCGCAACCTCCTCGCCCAGAAGTGTCCACCGTCGTTTCGTCAAGTGCATGCAACGCTCCTTGGAGCAGTTTAGTACTTTCAGCATGTCCGTCTGGGCCTGGACACCGGTTATGCCTATCCCAGACGTATGCCTTCCTGATGTGCACATCATCATACTCTCGTGGTGCAGCTTTCCTAGTGCGCTGATTCTGTAACTATCGTTCAGTGGTCAGTTATAGGACTTCTCTCCAGAATAGTTGCTGAATCCTCTGTCTCTGAAGACAAGCGCGTGACGGTAGTCAAAGCGTTGCATACGAGCCGTTGCCACACACAAAAACCAGCCCTCCCATGCTGCCGGAGCGCGGGAGGGCTGGCGAGGACGTGCCAGAGAGGGGGCTTGCTACCCCACCAGATAAAGCGTAGGGAAGATGAACATCCAGGCCACGTCCACAAAGTGCCAGTACTTCACCGCCCCTTCAACAGGCCAGGTGTTCCCGTTTACATACCGCCCGTCTTTGCTGAGGCGCAACACTACTGCAAGGGCGATCAGTCCGGTCAGCACGTGGAAGGCGTGGATGCCCGTGGTGGTGAAGAGGATGGTGCCGTACCCTGTGTGCGGGGGGAAGTGCTGGAAGGCGAGTACCCACTCCGTCACCACACCCACAACAAAGAGCGCTCCGAGCAAAAGAGTGAGCGCTATATTCCTGCGGAACCCGGCCTGGTTCCCGTGGAGAGCGTTGGTCTCAGCGCGGTACGCGGTGACACTGCTGGCCAAAAGGATGATGGTGATCGCCAGGCCAAGCGGTTGGCTGACTTCCTCAGGCGTGTGCACTCCTTGGAGGTAATAGCGCGTGGCGAGGAGCGTCCCGAAGAAGACCGCATCCGATACAATGAACAACCACAGGCCAAGGCGGTTGATCCCCAGCCTGCTTCTGTGGGGGTGCGCGACCTCAGGCGCCTCTTCCAGGACGCGAGACGGGGCTTGCAATACGGTAGCCATTTACTCCTCCGGGTGTTGCCGCCACAGTTGGGCGACGTGCATGAAGTAGTAGAACACGACCGCTGCTTCTACCAAAGCAAACACGAGAAGGATGGGCAGGTTGCCGTGCGGGACCCACACAGGGATCATGTAGTCAACCGCGGTGAGGACCACAAGCGCAACGGCTACCCACCATCCACGCCGCAGCGCAGCTCCAAGCCTGGACACGTTCATGTCTACTTGCCTCCTTGCTTGGGTTCGATGTGTGGCCCGCTTTCCGACCCTCCCGCCGGCGCAAACCGTGCGTGCACGGCCCCGGGAACTCCATAGTCATAGGGATGTCCAACGACGGCCGGCTCAGAAGGAAAGTTCTCCAGAGGCGGCGGAGAAGAGGTCTCCCACTCCAGTGTCCGCGCTTTCCACGGGTTGGCCGAAGCCACAGGCCCCTTGATCCAGGAGTACAGGAAGTTGCCGGCAAACGCCAGGAAGCTGGCCCCCAGGACAAACGCCGCAATGCTGACGAACAGGTTTGCGTCCGCCATCGTCGCCGGGTAGTCGGCCACGCGGCGCGGCATGCCAAGCATGCCTACCCAGAACATGGCCACGAAGGTCACGTTGTAGGAGATGAACAGCCACCAGAAGTGCAGCGTCCCCAGGCGCTCGTTGTACATGCGTCCGCTCATCTTCGGGAACCAGTAGTACAGCGCGCCGATGATGGCGAAGATCTCGCCGCCCATGATGGTGTAGTGGAAATG
>JACQUI010000062.1 GCA_016210395.1 Chloroflexota bacterium
ATCACATGAAGAACATCCTCAGCAAGCTCCATCTCGGGAATCGGTCCGAGGTCGTAGCCTGGGCATTGAAGCGCGGGTTAGCCGCAAAGCATGGCGACTAACCATCGCAACGGTGAGCGCCGCCTCGGGTTTGCCTGGGGTGCGTTCAGGCTCAACACAATCTCAACGGTGCTAGCCAGCAGTGACTAGCATGCATAGCTGTCAGTTCTTCTGTGAGTGTGCCCACTGCCATGCGCCGCTCCGGTCCAGGCCGGGCGACTGTTGCGTGTTCTGCTCTTACTCGGTCGTCCGCTGTCTGCCTGAGCAGCCGGGTAGCTCTTGAGGGTGGTATTTCTCCAGTCAACCGTTGCTGCGCGGCCGCGTATTGTAGAGAAGCATTGCGCCCCCCGATAGGTAATCGTTTGGGCTGGCGTTCTTCAGAAGCCGGGAGAGGACATATGCAAAGCACGGAACTGCATCAGTCCGTTGCGGATCGCGGGGCCCCCTTCGGCGTTGCGAACCTCAAAGCGGACTGTGTTCCCCTCGGGGCTCCTATGCCTGGACAATATGTGCACGCTGATGCAGGAGGGCATACGAACCATCGCATTGAAGCTACCTGCGACGCGACACACCCGCTCCGGACCGCCGCCGATCTCCAGGTGGAGGACCCTCGAAACGGCGAGGGCGAGCGTGGCGGTCCCGTGCAGGATAAGGCCGGGCAGCCCGGCCCGTGCCGCCACTGCGCTGTCGGTATGAATAGGGTTCCAGATTCGGGAGCACTCGGTGTAGATGTGCGCGGCAAGCTCTGGGACTGGAATGGCTACCTCCGATAGTACAGGCGTACCAGGGTTCACTGGTCCTGGGGCCGCCGGAGCGTTGGTCGCAGGGAGGTTAGACCCTTCCACGTCCACGCCACGATAGAGCGTTCCATACCAGGTTGTGCACACGGTGGCCCCAGAGGCGTCCTTCGTCTCGACTCGTGTTACCTGGTAAGCCCCCGGCTTGCGCCGCTCGATGCCGACGATCGTCGCCTGGGACGTCAAGCGATCGCCAGGGCGAACGCCTCGGTAGATGGTCAGGTCGTGGGTCGCGTGCACGCCCCTGAGGGCCTCGGCAGGGGACAAGGACTTGCTGCCCGAACGCCTTCGAATCGCCAGGAGTGCCGGCCACTCGAGGCAGACGGGGAAGAGAGGATGGGCGACGATCCCCTGGGGCCGCCGGGTGTCCAGATAACAGGGCAGCGTCTCGCCCAGGCCAGCGGCGTAGGCCATCATCCAACGTGCGTCCATCTCGTGGGTCACGGGCTCGCCTGAGGTTCCCACGACGGCTGTACTCAGGGGCATAAACGCCTCCCACCTCGTTACCTATGCTGCCCTTTTGGTCTGCCGAGCGTCGAGGGGTCAAGGTAACAGGCGACCGCAGTAGTGAAGGTTCATCGGGCCCCTAGGTAACCTTGCTCATCGCGGTTCGAGAACTATGTTAGATCATTCCCTGGGTGATTATCAAGTGAGATAATGACCCTAGGAGCATAGCCGAACTTTGAAAGCGGGAGGCTTACTAGCCATGAACAAAGCGCGAGCCTGCTACGCCGTACTGCTCGGTGCCCTGGCGCTGGCTCTGGCCGCCTGTGGCCCGGGAGCCGCTCCGACCCCCACGCCCGCGCGCGGGCCGGCCCCGGGCACGCCCGTAGCTCTGGCATCCCCTACCGTAGTGCCTGCGGCAGCGGCGCCGACGCCGACCGCAGCTCCTTCGCGACCTACGCTTGCGCCGGTCGCATCAGCGCCAACACCTACGCCCATCAAGGCCGGCCCCAGAGGGAGCATGACCTTCGCGATAAACAGCTTCGGGACGGAGGTGTTCTGGCCCCAAGGCATCACGGCCGAGGCGATCATCGGTCAGAATATGCTGGAGCCCCTGGTTAGAACCATGTCCCCTTGGCGTGTGGAGCCTGCCATCGCCAGCGCGTGGAAGGTGGGGGAGGATGGCCTAACCTACGACCTGACCCTGCGCAACGATGTCTACTTCCACGATGGAACGAAGCTAACGCCCGAGGACGTAAAGTTCACCCTCTCGTTTGTGGACCAGTACGTCGGCTTCTCACGGATCAAGGGAGGGAACATCGTTTCGACGGAGGCCATAGGCAATCACCTCGTCATACGCACGAAGGTGCCAGTGCCGATGATGTTCGACAATTATCTCGGCCGGATCGGCGTCATACCCAAAGCCTACGTAGACAAGGTAGGGGTCGCCGGCTTCAACAAGCAGCCTGTGGGGGCCGGCCCGTTCAAGTTCGTGAAACAGGTAAAGGCTGAGCTGGTGAGGATAGAGGCCTTCGAGCAGCACTACCGCAAGGTCCCTCACTTGAAGGAGCTGACCTGGATGCTGGTCCCTGAGCCCACGACCAGGATCGCCATGCTGAGGACCAGGGAGGCAGATATCAGCTTTAACGAGTTGGGCCTCAACCTTGCCGAGCTGAAGAGGTATGGCCTGCGACCTATATCCTTCGGCCACCCGGTGCAGAGTGTCATGTTTTTCAACCGCCCGGCGACGAAAGAGCGCCCCGCGAGCAGGTTCGACGACGCACGAGTGCGCAAAGCCCTGCTCTACGCCATGGATAGGGAGGCGCTCCTCAAGGCCCTGTACTCCGGCTACGATGACGCTCGACCTGGAGCAGTTTTCCTGGTGGGCAGGACTCTTCCGTCCTATAGTGACAGGTATCCCGCCTACCCGCACGACCCGGCCAGGGCCAGGGAACTGCTGGCTGCGGCGGGTCACGCCCAGGGGTTCGAGGTGGACCTGTTAACAACGCCTGAGGGAAGGAACAGCGCCCTCGCCATAGCGTCGGACTGGGAGAAGGTGGGCGTCAAGGCCTCGGTGAAGATGTACGAGAGCGTTGCCCTCCTCGGTATGTGGTTCGGCCGCCGCATCCCGGGCGACTCCATCGTCCTGACCTCCGCCTACGCGAACGGGATGCCGAGCTTGGTCTACCTCGACCCTGCCGCCCAGGTATCCATGTTCGCGAGTAAAGAGACGGAGAAGCTCTCGTTCGAGGGCGGGGCTATTGTCGACCCCGCAAAGCAAGAGGAGTGGATGCGTAACGCCCTCGTGCCTGCAATGTATGACTTGATGCCTGTCTTGCCGATACTGGAGTACCCCCTGGGCATTTTCGGCGTCGGGCCCCGTGTAAAGAGCTGGACCGAGTTCTCCATCTTCAGCTTCAGCCTGGAGACCCTTGTCCCCGGAGACTGATGCGCTTCGCTCGCTTGTCCTCAGGGCCGCCATTGGAGCCGTATAGGCGAAGCCAAGCGGCATGCTCTCCAGGCCGGCTTAGCTGATGGGCGCTTTCGACGGAATCAAGGTCCTCGAGCTGGCGACTGGCATCACTGGACCGTACGTCGCCATGCTGCTGGCCGACCAGGGTGCTGAGGTAGTGAAGGCCGAAGGCCGCGAGGGAGACCCTGCGAAAGGCACCGCTGGCTCCCTGGTCTGGAATCGGGGGAAGAGGAGCATCAAGCTATCCTTTGAGGCGCCTGAGGCGGAACAGGTCGTCCGCAAGCTGCTCTCGTGGTGTGATGTTCTGATAACGGACTTCGATTCACCTCAGTCCAAGGCCCCGAGGCTGGACCACGAGCGGCTTCTGGAAAGCTATCCCAGGCTCATTATCTGCTCGATCTCCCCGTGGGGTGAGAGTGGCCCCTACGCCCACAAGCCCGGGTCGGCGCAACTGGTTTCAGCGTACAGCGGTGCCACTGCTACCCAAGCCAGCTTTTCCGGGGATCCTGTCTATAGGGTGATGCCATTCGCGAGCTTTGAGACTGCCTTCATCGGCGCCTGCGGCGTCACCGCGGCGTTGCTGTACCGGCGACGCTCCGGCAGAGGACAGAAACTGGAGCTATCGCTCCTCAGGGATGGGAGCCTAGCTGGGCTATGGGGTGAAACGGTAACCAGGGCTATTGCCCTCCTTACCACGCCCTTTGGCCACGCCCCCACCTACCGTATCTACCAAACTAGAGACGGCTGGATCCAAATTGCCGCTGGTAATCCGACGTTCTGCGGGAAGCTTTTCATTGCAATGGGGAGAGAGGAGTTGATCTCCGATCCCAGGTTCGTGAACCTGCCGTGGGGACTAGCCAGCCTGGAGGACCGCAAGGCTCTGGAGGAGATCATCGGCAGGTGGGTCTCCCAGTTCACCAACGATGGAGTCCTGGCACTGCTGGAGCAAAACGATATCCCGTGTGGCCCAGTGCGCACGGCGGAGGAGTTCGCCTCGCACCCACAGGTGGTCCACTCCGGGATGATGGTCGAGCTCGAGGACCCCAGCGTAGGCAAGGTTGAGCAGATGGGGATCTTGGTGGCGCTGCTGGGCAACCCGGGTAAGATCAGAAGACCATGTCCACTGTTGGGGCAGCATACCAAGGAGGTGCTTAGCGAACTCGGCTACTCCGAGGCGCAGGTCTCAGACTTGCAGTCAAGTGGGGTGATCTAGGGTCTAGCCACAGCCTAGGAAAAGAAGGGACTGTTCGTGGGGGGAGAATGAGTCGGGTGCTTGAAGGTGTGAGGGTTCTGGACTTCACTACGGCTATCGCCGGCTCCTATGCCATCAGGCTGCTGGCTGACCTGGGCGCCGACGTAATCAAGGTCGAGTCCTTTGAAGGCGATTCCTTCCGGTCGCAGGTCGGCAACTTCGTGGTCTGGAACAGTGGCAAGCGTGGCATCGTGGTGGACCTCCGCCGGAAAGAGGGCAGGGAGATAATCTACAGACTGGTGAGAAACGTCGACGTCATCGCCCAGAACTTTCGGCCGGGGACGGCCCGGAAGCTGGGCATCGATTACGAGACCCTGAGCGCTATCAACCCGAGGCTCGTGTACTCGTCGGCCTCTAGCTGGGGCGACACCGGCCCTTACGGCGGTAAGCCCGGGTACGACCCTGTCCTGCAAGCAGAGAGCGGCATCATGGCAAGCCAGGGCCGGGGGCAGGCAACCCCCATGGACCTAACGCATGCGGAGGTGGACATCGCTACCACAGCGTTGCATGCGTATTCGATATTAGCAGCCCTTTACGCCCGCGAGGCAACTGGGCAAGGTCAGCATGTCAAGACCTCGCTCATGGCAGGTGCTCTGGCTGTGCAGGCGGACACCTTCGTTTTTTGCCAGGGCAAACCGGCGTCCCCAAGCGCCGGGGATGGCTACCTGGGGCCAGCCGCCACTAATCGCTTCTACAAAACCAGGGACGGATGGACCTTCATTGAGTGTGAGGACGACAGGTCTTGGGAGGCCTTGTGTCAGGCGCTGGTGGAGCTGCGTTTGAAGGATGATGAGAGGTTCAGCTCCCCTGCACTGAGAGGTCAGAACGATGGCGCCCTGGCGGCTATCTTGACGCAGGCCTTTTCGACACGGTCCTCTGCGGAGGCGCTGGAACAGCTTCAAGGCGCCGGCGTGCCCTCCGCGCCAGTCAACGGCTACGACCGAATCCCCCAAGAGCCTCAAGTAGTTGCGTGCGCCTTGCTTGGGGACTACTACCAGCCTGTAGCAAGAGGCTATCTAAAGCAGCAGGGCACCTTCTTCAAGCTCGCGGAGACGCCCAGCTCCATATCGCGGCCGGCGCCGTTGTTGGGAGAGCACACTAGGGAGGTTCTATCCGAGCTTCGCTACAGCCCTGATGAGATTGACCATCTCAGGGAACTGCGCGTCATCCCCTAGACATCGGAACTCCTAGCTGCTAGGCCGCTGGCTCGGGGCTCCGCCCCCTCTGGCCCCCCATTTTTCATCAGCCTGCTAGTTCTGCTGGGGGAGTGTTAGGGCCGACTGGATTGGCGGTCAAGCTCAGTTGGTAGGGGGTCTTAGAGGGGGAGTCCGCGGCAGTCGGGGCATAGGCGTCCCAGCGCCTCGGCCGTGTTGCCCTCTCCCAGTATTGTCGCCAGCCGCTCCAGAACACGGCGGGCGGCGACGGGCTCGCCGCATCTACGGCAGCGAGCTACGCCGTCATGGAAGACGCTGCGCGGGCCGCCGGCCAGAAGGCCCATGTCCGTAACCCGCACCAGAGCGATGGCGCCCAGGGCTCGCTCTGGGCACCGGGAAAGGCACTGGCCGCAGGCGGTGCACATGCGGGGGTCGAAGGTAAGAGTTACGTGATCGCCCTCGTAGCGGTGGCGCAGGGCCGCCGTGGGGCAGGCCTCGGCGCACGCCCCACAGCCGGTGCAGGCTCCGGCGGTGATGCGCACTACCCCCAGGGGAGAAAGTGGGCTTTCGAGAACGAGCCCCGCGGCGCCCGGGTGCTGTACGGCCAACGCCTCCACCGCCAGGGCGGCCGCACCCCGGCCGAAGAGGGCGACCGGCCCTGGCGCGACAGCGGTCGGGCTCGGGCCTGCGGGTGGAGGGCTGCCAGGCGCCCAGAAGCGGACTCGCGGGGGCTCCTCGCCGAGGGCCGTGAGGAGCTGCTGGCAGTAGTCTACCCGCGCCTGCACCTTCTTGCCGTAGCCGTTCGGGCAGTTCTGGCCACAGTCGGCGAGAGCGACAGCGCCAGCGCCGCGGGCGAGAGTGTGCAGTACGACGCTGGTGAAAGCCATGGCCATGCAAGGGACCCTGACGGTCAGCCAGCCTTCGTTGGGTTGGGGCTGTGACTTCTTACAGGCGAACAGGATGCCTGGAGGACTGGTGTGGGCGCTGGGCGCAAGCAAAGCGTCCAACTGGGCTTCTAGCTCCTCGACGGACCAGCCCGGGAAGTGCAGGGCGCGCCACGGGCAGATGGCGACACAAGCGCCGCAGCCTTGGCAGAGATCTCGGTGCAGGAAGATGCCATCCGCGGCCTTGCTGAGGGCGGCGTGGGGGCAGGCTGCGACGCACTGTTCGCACCCGTCGGGCGCGGCGCACAGGTCCCGGTTGACGCTGGGGATAGGCTGGTAGGTGATGGGCAGCATCGTGAACAGGGCACGGCGGCTGACCTTCTCCTGCAGGGGCAGCAGCACCGTCTTTAGGTTCTCGGCCCCCGAGCCTCGGAAGGCCAGGGCGCGCGCCACAGCCGCCGACAGCAGGAGCTGGGCCCCGGCGTTGATGTGGGCGCCGCTATGCCGGCCCAGGACCGCGACGCCGACGCCCAGGGGGTCCAGCCCTGCCTTCCTAACCTGGGCCTGAACCTCTAGCTCCGGATAGTCTTCGGAGCAGAGGCCCAGCACCAGCCTTCGCACCGCGGCGGCCCTGAGGGCCGGGCCCACTGCCCTGGGGTTCTCGCACAAGGCAGGCTGGAGGCCAACCCGGACGCCTGGCTGTCGCCGGCGCAGCCCTTCCCCCACTTCGAGCAGGTCGAGGCCAGGGACCTTCGCGCTCAGGTCCTGGCAGAGCAAGACCAGCACGCCGGCTGCCGGCGATGCCGCAGCACCTCCGCCACGCTCAGACAGCACAGCCCCGCCCCTCGCTCCCGTCCTGCGCCGCCAGGCTGACGGCTAGGGCGCCCGCTAGATCCACGTCGTGGGCCGCCAGGGACCAGGCTGCCCGGGTGACCGCCGGGTACAGTCCATGCCCTGCGCGGGCGGCCACCGCCTCGGCCAGGGCTGGCAGCCAGGGGCACAGGTGCCGCTCCAGGAATCTCCGCTGGCGGCCCAGCGCGACCCCGGCCGCCTGCCCCTCGCGGTTCTCCCACGCCTCTGCCTCCTGCCCACAAAGGAAGGAGAGGAACTCCAACTCTACCGAGGCATGGTCCGGGGACTCGCCCAGGCGCTGGACGTGGAGGCCGGCGCCCGCGTAGATAGCCTCTACCTCCGCGAGGGCCTGCCCCGGCGAGGCCCCTTGAGGGTCCAGGTAGGCCCCCTCGCATAGGGGCACAGGGGGCTGGGCCGAGTTCCCCACGAAGAGCCTGCTATAGCTTGCCTGAGCCTCGGCGATCCTGCCTTCATCCGGCGCCATTACCAGTCGCAGGAGGGCGTCCCAGGGCCCATAAAAGGCCAGGCGCGCCGCCCAGGGACTGCGCCGGCGCAGGTAGCGGGCAGCCTGGGGGGCAGAGGCGAGTCTCTCCTGGTCAGGGTAACGGAGGAGAGCCGAGAGGAGGCGGTAGCTGCCCTGACGGAGCCGGGCGAGGGCCGCCAGGCTTGCTCCCCACCTCGCCTCGCCCCTCATCCATCCTTCTCCCCAGGCAGGAGCTCATATAGCACCGCCGAAGAGACGGCGAGGACGATGCCGATGACAAAGAGGCCGGCCGCAAAGGGGACTCTGGGGTTGCTGTACGCTTCGGTTCGTGGCAGGCCCAGGGGCGCCGCCAGGAACACGTAGCTTACCGCCGCCAACACCACGCCCGCGATCAAGCACACGAGCGATACCGTCAC